>JAISXJ010000159.1 GCA_031270565.1 Prevotellaceae bacterium | reverse complement strand
TGTTCAGTTCAATGGCTCTGTCGATGTTGCCGTCATTATAAATGGCATACAGTTTGAGTTTTAAGCCTGTGTCGCGGGTAAGACCTGACAGGTCGTTTTGCAGCGACGATTTGTAATTTACCATTACCTGGGCAGAGCTAACGGTACCGCTATAATTATCAGACGGCACAATACTTTCCACAATCTTTCCGGCGCCGACGGCTTCGATGAACTCAAAGCGAACATTGCTTACCGTACCGGAAGGAGTAAACGTGTATACCTGCACGCCGGAATAGGGAGCCGCACTAACGCCGTCCTGAGACGTGCGGTTAGTAAACACGGTCTTCTGGGAGCTACGGACAGCTGTCGTGCCGCAACCGTTTATGCCGTCATTGCCGGTGGCAATGTCAAAGCAAAACTTACCGGTAAACGTACCGACGCCTGTAGGGATACAGACGCCGTCGCTGCCGCCGATATAAATCCATTTGCTACCATCCCAGGAGTAGAGTCCGTCGCCATTGAGTGGGAATTCGTCATTCGTATTCCAGACCATAGCGCCTGCCAGCGCCTGTTTATGGGCGTCATCAGTAATAGCGCTTGCATTTGGAAAAGAAGCGGGAATGGCATTTACAGCCTTTAGCTCTACATTCGAGAGAAGCAATCCGCCCTTAGTCGTGCTGTTCAAATCCAGAATTGTACCGGCTTTTGGTGCATCGCTGCCGCCGATAGTTACCTGCGCCGCAGCATAATTGGCGCCGCTTAGAAATGCTGCTGCAAGAGCAGCGAAAATAAATTGATTAGTTTTCATAAAAAACACATTTTAAATTAATTGATAGATATAGTTGAAAAATAAAAAGTCAATTGTAATAGCTCCGTCATTGCAAGCTTGATAGCGTTCTTGTTTTGTGTTTTTGCGTTCTTTTTTATTTTTGAACACTGATAACGCAGATTAGACACGATTTGCACAGATAAAAATCTTGCGTTAATCTGTTAAATCTGTGTCATCTGTGTTCTGTTTTTTCTTTCATACTTTGCGGATTCCTTGCGTCTTTGCGGTAAAAATATTTAACCGCCAGGCACGCAAGACTTGTCCCGCCAAAGCGGAAGGTTTTTCGCAATGCTTGTCCCGCCTTAGCGGGAGGGCGCAAAACAGAAC
This sequence comes from Prevotellaceae bacterium, assembly GCA_031270565.1. Classification (GTDB taxonomy): domain Bacteria; phylum Bacteroidota; class Bacteroidia; order Bacteroidales; family Paludibacteraceae; genus F0058. Next base: position 11,743 of record JAISXJ010000159.1, on the reverse strand, counting down.
GGCAACCCTCCAGACCATTCAGGAAAGTTGCCGTTATATATGTATATAGCGAAAAGACGCTAAAAAACGTCGCGCTGCTAAGTGTAAACTGAAAAGTTTTTAATACATGATAAGCCCTTGAATACAAGGAGTTAAGCTGAATGCGGGGGGGGGCTTTTGTAACGAGCTTACTTTTAGCCGGTTAAACCGTCTAATCTGAAAAAATGGTGAATATGGAACTCCAGATGTAAGCATCTTTTTTGTATTGATTTTAGATATGAACAATAACGGGGCAAAGATAATACTTTTTAGTGAATAACTAATAGTGAATAATTTTTTTTTAGTTATTAGAGTGTAGTTATTAGTTATTCATTCTTCGTTATTCAATAGAAAAACGGCTTTTATTTTTCACAGGATTAACAGGACGCTCAAGATGATTTTTCTTTATTTTTGAACACTGATACCTCTGCTACAGCAGATTTGTAATCTGTGGTTTGCTTGTTAAAGCAATCCTTTTTCTCCCCCTCGTTTGCAACGAGACAGGTCGTTAAGGACATTAAAGACATTAAAGACGTTAAGGAAAAACTGACAACTGACAACTGACAACTGACAACTAACGCGTTTTTTCGGCAAAGCAAAAGCGACAGAGCGGCTCATACTCATCTTTTTCGCCGAGCAGGACGCGCTGTTCGGTGGCAACCAGCCGATGCGATACGTATGCCGGCGCGCCACATTGCACACAAATGGCATGCTCCTTTAATACATCGTCAGCAATAGCCATCAGCGCAGGCATCGGACCGAACGGCATACCCTTGAAATCCATATCCAAACCGGCAACAATGACCCGAAATCCCTGACCCGCCAGAGTATTACACACCTCTACAAGCGATTCATCAAAGAATTGTGCTTCGTCAATGCCGATAACATCCACATCGCCCGTCATCAGCAGCATACTGTGCGGGGTCTCGATGGGCGTAGATGGAATGGCGTTTTGGTCGTGGCTGACAACTTCCTGTCCGGAATAGCGATTATCTATGGCGGGTTTAAAGATTTCCACGCGCAGTTTGGCAATTTTTGCACGCTTCAGACGGCGCAGCAACTCTTCGGTTTTTCCCGAAAACATAGAACCGCATATCACCTCGATGCTGCCCCTTCTGTGTGTCTGATAAACATTCGATTCAAAAAATATCATACCTGTCAATTATCAATTTAATCATTACTTATTTGAAATAATATCGTGAGTTTTCGCCATTAACCTGCTCAGAGCATCGTCTGTGAGTTCGTCGATGTTAACAGGCGGGTGAATAATCATTTCCAGTCTTCCGGGATTGATATTCAAAGAATTGTAAGGCATCGCCTCAAACGCCCCTTTAATGGTTATGGGGATAATGGGCAAATGAATATCCTGCGCAATGCGAAACGCTCCGCGCTTGAATTGTCCCACATTTCCGTCGTGCGTGCGTGTTCCTTCTGGAAAAATCACCACCGATGCGCCATGTTGCAGCCGCTCTTTGGCTTTCTCAATACTCTTTTTTGCCCTGATGCCGCTTGAGCGGTCAATAAAAATATGTCCTGCCGCCTCGCAGGCAGCGCCCACGAAAGGAATAGAACGCAGTTCCTTTTTCATAATCCATTTGAAACGGTTGTTAAGCCATCCGTAGATGAGAAATATGTCCAGAATACTTTGGTGATTAGCCACAAAAATATAGGACTTGTCGGGCGCATAATTTTCTTTTCCCCGTACGCGCACACGAAGAAAGGCAAGCGCGCAAATAAGACGTGCCCATATTCTGGCGGGAATATAACACCATTTATGGTCGCCTGTTAGTGAAAAAAGGATGGTCAGAATGGCGGTTAGCAGTGTTAACGTCAGCACAACAGGGAGAAAAACGATAATCAGATAGAGTGCAAACAGCCTGCGAAAAATGTATTTCATAAGCGTAAAATAAAATGCGCCGCAAAGATACACTTTTTAGCTGTTAGCAGAAACAGCGCCCCTGCGAGAGAGCCTGAAAAACATCGCAATAAAAAAACGGCAACCGCTTATCATTCAAAATAAGCGGCTGCTTTCGTGTGACCCCGACAGGATTCAAACCTGTAACCTTCTGATCCGTAGTCAGATACTCTATTCAGTTGAGCCACGGGGCCGAAATGTTTCAATAAATTTAGTCGTTTTCGACGGTGCAAAGGTAATGTTTTTTTCCTGCTTGCTCCAAATTTCTGCAATCTTTTTTCAAAAACAATTCCAACATGGCCGAAAATGGCGCTACACCACGTTATTTTGCAGCCGACGCACAGCTATTTTTTTCGTTTTTGTGATTTACCCTCACAAATTCGTCCAGCGCCAGCGCCATAGACGAGAATTGCATATTCGGCACTTCCAAATCAAGGCGCAAGCCCGCCTCCTTAACGGCGTTAGATGCAGATGCGCCTAACGCACCGATATAAATATCATCCTGCTTGAAATCGGGGAAATTTTTCAGCAACGCCGGAATGCCTTGCGGACTGAAAAATATCAGCATATCGTAGTTAAAATCCTCGCCCTCTTCAAAATCATTGCTGACAATACGGTACATCAACGCCTCGTCAAACGTAATGCGGCATTTGTTGAGCATCGCCAATACCTCGTCGTTGTTACCGTCGGGCAGGATGGCTAAAAACTTCTCTTTATTATGTTTATTCAGCACCGTTCCCAGAGCAGAGAGTTTTCCTGTTGCTCCATAAAACACCTTGCGTTTTCGGAACTGTACATATTTTTGCAGATAAAATGCAATGGTTTCCGACTGGCAGAAATAGCGCATCTCTTCATTTATGGGAACCCGCATTTCTTTACACAGGTGGAAAAAATGATCAACACCGGTGCGCGAAGTAAAAATAAACGCCGAATAATTCTGAATTTCGATATGTTGTTGGCGAAATTCTTTTGCAGAAACAGCATCCACTTTGATAAAAGGGCGAAAATCAATCTTGATATTGTATTTTTCGGCTATCTCAAAATAGGGCGATTTGCCTGTTTCCGGTTTCGGCTGTGAAATAAGTATCTTTTTTATTTTCAATGTCGTAACTTTAAAAAATCAAACTAAATTTACCCGCCTGACAGTAGTTTTAGCCCCACCAGAACAGGTAAGATTTCGGACGCACAAAAGTACAAAATTATATAATACAGAGATACAGGTTCGGAAAAAAATAACTGAATACACTTGTAGAGAAGCATAAAAACGCCTGTCAGCATACAGAGAACAGCTATCGACAGCAAAACAACCGTCTTGAAAGGCATATAAATGATAGCCAGCGAAACAATAAACAGCGACAGCCCCATGAGTTGTATAATGATAAAGTAGATTCTTTGATACTCTGCCAGCAATCCCGATATACTGCGAAACATTTTTTTTAACACGTAAAACATTCCCCATTTCCCTAACAAATTACCTGTTACCAGCCCGATGAGTATGAAGAAGATGCTGTACAGTTCCTGAAAAGAACTTTGAACGGGCAATATCCGGTTGACGCTAACGCTGCCTACAAATGCGCAACTTATCACTGTTACGCCCCAGCAAACCACATAAGGCACAAATTCTATACTGAAAGTGTCTGCCTTTAGCGTGTTTATCTTATTGAAATAATAGTTGAGGGTTTGCCGGTAAAGATAGGTCAGGCGTGAGAAACATAAAATCACAAGCAGAAACAGCGTTATTGAGACCAAGCCAACCACAGACGAATTATCCCACGTCCGGACACGAGGTATTGCGTGCAATGTCATTGTCGTATGCGATGACTCCTCTCCGTTAGCAACGCCTGACAGGGCGCTACGTAGAAAATCGCTCGTTTCAGGCGAAGTGTCGTTGGGGAAAATATAGGTTGTCAAAGAAGAATGCATAGACAAAAAATTGTCGTTAAAAAAAATCAGCAGTTGGCGATACGTTTTATCTCTTCCATCACCGCATAAGCAAACGCATCAGCCTGTTCTTTGGTGGGAGCCTCCGAATAGATGCGAACAATCGGCTCGGTATTCGATTTGCGCAGATGCACCCAGCCCTGCGGAAAATTGATTTTTACGCCGTCTATCGTATCAATTTTATAATGTTTGTAACAGCCCTTTATCACTTCCAGAATACCATCAACGTCGATTTGCGCTGTTAATTCAATTTTATTTTTGGAAATATAATAGTCCGGAAATGTGGCTCGCAGTTCCGACACCTTTTTCCCCGACTTTGCCAGTTGCGTCAAAAAGAGCGCTATCCCCACCAAAGCGTCGCGTCCGTAGTGTGATGCGGGATAGATGATGCCGCCGTTGCCTTCGCCGCCAATCACAGCCGATGTGGCTTTCATTTTCTCTACAACATTTACTTCTCCCACTGCCGAAGGAGCATACGAGGCGCCATACTTGGCAGTAATATCACTCAGGGCGCGGGTTGAACTCAGATTGCTCACTGTATTGCCAACGGTGTGACCAAGCACGTAATCCGCCACCGACACCAGCGTATATTCTTCGCCAAACATAGAGCCGTCTTCGCAGACAATCGCCAACCTGTCCACGTCAGGGTCAACGGCAAAACCAACATCCGCATGGCGGGCTTTGATTAATTCCGCCAAATCGGTCAGGTGTGCGGGAAGGGGTTCGGGATTATGTGCAAACTGTCCGGTTGGGTTACAATTGATTTCCTCAATGTGAACCACTCCCAGAGCCTTTAATAACGCCGGCAACGCCAGTCCGCCAACGGAATTGACACAATCAATGGCTACCCTGAACCCTGCTTGACGGATAGCATCCACATCCACCAAATCAAGCGCCAGAACGTGCTCAATATGCTTTGCCGTATAGTGATGCTCCTCGCTTAACGTTCCCAGAGCATTTACGGAAACAAAATCGAACTGTCCGCTCTCGGCAAGTTCCAAAAGCATTTCGCCATCACGTTTATTGAGAAATTCGCCGTTGTTGTTCAACAGCTTGAGCGCGTTCCATTGCACTGGGTTATGGCTGGCTGTCAGGATGATGCCGCCGTCGGCATGCGCCATTGTAACGGCAAGTTCCGTTGTCGGCGTAGAGGCTAATCCAATATCTACCACATCGCAGCCGGAAGCCAGCAACGTGCCAACCACTATCTGGTTCACCATGATTCCGGACAGTCGCGCATCACGTCCGACAACCACTTTGCAATGCTCCTTCCCGACGTTCTGTTTCAGCCAAAGCGCATACGCTGCCGTAAATTTGACAAGGTCAACCGGCGACAGCCCTTCACCTGTCGCGCCTCCTATCGTACCGCGAATACCGGAAATACTCTTAATAAGCGCCATAACGTTTAATATTTATCTCTAAAAACATTTTTCTTAGAAGATTACCTGCATTATTTGGGCAATATTTTGAATTTGATTTTATAATGATAAGGTGTTACGGAGGTGGCGGTAGTAGCTTTTGCCAGTCCTAACTTCGATGGCACAATGATTTCCGCAACGGCATCCGTTCGCTGCATCTTGTCAAACGCTGATTGCCAACCCACGCAACTACGATAGGTGGAACCGTAGGTCAACTCTGTGGGATATTCGAGGTCTTGAGTCGTCCAATAGCTTTCCACCATAGGATATTCATCAAGCGTACTTTCGATGTAGCGCACGGCGATTTTGTCCCCTGCTACGGCGACATCGCCAGTCCCTTTGGAGTCAAGCCGGAAAAAAATGCTGTCGGCATTTGCCCGATAATACGTTTTTTCGGGGAAAACGGAATCGGCAGGAAATACATTAATTACCGTTATGCCGTTTGCCTGTATGTAGGCATCAATTTTTTGCTGTTCCTCTTCGAGTTGTAGAGAATAATCAAACTCATTCTTGCAACTTCCCAGCAGGATAAGAAGAACAGGCATAGACAATAGAAATAGTTTTTTCATCTTAAAAAATATATTGCATCTGAAATTTGGAAGCGCAAAGTTAGCAAAGTTTCTTCATTATATCGAAAACCGACAAGCGTGTGGGCTAAATCTTTCTTTAAGGCGCTCTAAAAAAACGCTGTCATGCCCGCGCAGGCAGGTATCGCCTGAACGGGACGCAAATTGTTTGGTTTGCGCAGGAACTCTCCGGTTCGTTCGGACAAAGGAGAGGCTGCTCACTGCGGATTATCCAAGCAGTTGTTTCACCTTTTCTGAAATCAGCTTTCCGTCGGTTTTGCCGGCAAGCTGTTTCGTGGCAACCCCCATCACCTTGCCCAAATCCTGCAGGGAAGTGGCGCCCGTCTGGGTGATAATGGCTTTTACGGCATCGGTCAATTCCTCGTCGGAGAGTTGTTTGGGCAGATAACGGCTCATAACCGCCACTTGTGCCAGATATTCTTCGCAAAGGTCGTTCCGCCCCTTCTCCTGAAAGAGATTTGCTGCGTCCTTTATCTGCTTTGCAAGTTTTTGGATAACCTTTACAGACAACGCATCAGTAAGATTCCCCGCCGCTTCTTTCGATGTTCGCGCTTCGAGCAACTCTTTTTTAATAGCACGCAAAGCTTCCAGTTCCACTTTGTTGCGAGCCAGCATCGCTTTCTTGATGTCCTCGCTGATTTGATCAAACAGTTCCATTTTTTTGTAATTATGAATTAGAGATTTATTAATGCTTTATTATAACGTCTTTAAGATTATGTCCTGATGGTGGTCGGGAATAACGGAGAAACCATAGCCTTGCGCCTGCAACCATTCAATGGCTTTCGGGAGAGTTTCAAGCATATTATGAGCCGCCTTACAGGAGTCGTGAAAAACAATGATGGAGCCGTTACGGGTATAACGTTTAATAATGTGGAAAATTTTATCAGGCGACAGTTTGGGATTATAGTCGCGTGTGATGACATCCCACATAATAATTTCATAGTTAACCCTGAGTGCACGCAGTTGTTTAAATGTTATGCGACCGTAAGGCGGACGCAACAGGCGACTTTGTATCAACCTGTCGGCTTGCGCAACATCATTGAGATAGGTGTTGAAATCCGTTGAAAAACCCTTTAGATGATGCATGGTATGGTTACCGACAGCATGTCCGTGAGCACGCAAAAGCGCGAACACTTCGGGATGTTTTTGCACATTGTCTCCGACACAGAAAAAAGTCGCCTTGACATTGTACCGGTCAAGAATCTGTAAAGTCTTTGGAGTAACCTCCGGACTTGGACCATCATCAAAGGTAAGGTACACCGTTCTGCTGTGTGCATCCTTACGCCACGTAGCACGCCATAAAAGTCGAATCAACCGGTTAGATTGCTCAATGAACATTCAATCAAAATATTATCATTATTGCAATCGCGGCGCCAACTGTTGATACCGGCTCTCAAAGAGTTGTGAAAACTCTTTGGCTAACGGACTGTTATGTTCCATACTTGTCATGGCGATGTTTTGCAGTTTGCCCAGATTATCGCGTAACTGCATCTCTTTCGACACATTATTCTGCTGATTCACCGGCAAACTCAATACATAATTTATACACGCCATACAGTCATCTGCCAAAACCTTCATAATGGCATCCGCCTGCTCCGTATCACCCAGCTGATAGTAACACGACGCCAGCAACGACATAGTGAAATCGTATGGAATACTCTCTTCGGGCAACTCCTGCTGACAGCGGGCAAGGACTTCAAGCGCTTTTTGCGGCTTTCCTTCCTGAATAAGCGCATCGGCAAGTCGAGCAAAGAGCATGCGTAGCGTGTTGCACATCCTCAAATTGTTGGCATCCAGATAGACATTCGGGTCTTTGATGTTGCCGTATTTGAATTTGTTCATCATATTGTCGTACATAGCGTCGGTATTTTCGCGACCGTTATTTTCCACCGGCGTCAAACGGTATGCCAAGCCTTCCAGTTGCAGATAAGGCTGTAGGGCGGGATAAAATTCATTGCCAACGGTAACGCAGAAATAGATGGGGCGTTCCCAGTTGTTGGAATTAATAAGCTCCAATACCATCAGCGACGCCTTGTTGAGGCTTTTGCCGAGTTTAATACGTATCTCCGGAACGATGCGTGCGGCATCTTTCTCCGCCACCGTACCGCTTGCCAACACCTGCTGCCTGTCAATGGGAACGGTTACCTCCGGCGCAAACACCGTACCGATGCCGTCTTCTATAAATTCATCGCGTTTCATTAGGTCGAGCGCTGTGCTTAACGGTATCCTGCCGCCAAACTGCGGATGGTCTATGACCTGATTCATCTCAAACTTTCCGGCGGCATAATCTTTCGGCTCCCAGCTGATGGGCAACGGCTGCGATTCGTATGCACCGCGTTTCATCTGGTCGATATACCAGTCCGTTTGCAGATAGCTGAGGTTGCAAGAACGTATGTCGGTACGTGTGCCTTCAACCTCCTGATTGTACCAGAGCGGGAAAGTGTCGTTATCACCATTGCAGAACAGAATAGCATTCTGAGCGCAGGAGTTGAGATAATTTGCACCGACATCGCGAGCGGTATAACGGTTGGAGCGGTCGTGGTCATCCCAGTTTTGTTGCGCCATCAGCGCCGGTACGCCCAGACAGAGGAGCGATGCCACGCAGGCAGAGACACTTTTGGGCAGGATTTTATTCAGCGCCTGCGCCACGCCAATTACTCCCAGCCCAATCCAGATACAGAATGCGTAGAAAGACCCTGCATAGGCATAGTCACGTTCACGCGGCTGGTAGGGGGTCTGATTGAGGTATATAACAATGGCAATGCCCGTCATAAAGAAAAGGGTGAATACAATCCAGAAATTTTGTTTGCCCCGCTTCTTGTTGGACAGCTGCCACAGAATACCGAAGATTCCGAGTAGCAGCGGCAACATATAATAGACATTTCTACCCTTGTTGTTTTTAAGCGCTTCGGGCAAAAGACTTTGGTCTCCCAGCCGCGCATTATCGTAGGAGGAAATTCCCGAAATCCAGTTACCGTTATCCAGTTCACCATGTCCCTGAATATCGTTTTGCCGTCCCGCAAAGTTCCACATAAAGTAGCGCCAGTACATAAAGTTCAACTGATAGCTGAAGAAGAATCGCAAATTTTCGCCGAATGTCGGCATCACCCGTGTTTCGGGTCGTCCGCAACGGTCAATCTTTATGCGCGTTCCCTTAATATTCGCCCATGTCTTGTAGGCTTCCACGTGAGAAGAGCTGTACATTCTTGGAAAGAGCATTTGAAAACGGCTGTCCATTTTATAGCCTGTAACTTTTTTTGTCGGCATATAGCTGTCTTTCTCCGTAGTGGATGTTTTGACTTTTCGCGTCCAACTTCTGCTTATTTTCTCAATCGGTACACAATGGTTGCCCTGCACTTCAAGAACTTCCGGTGCGGGATACATTTTACCATAGAAAAGAGGACGGTCGCCATACTGTTCCCGATTGAGATAGCTTTGCAGCGAGAAAACGTCTTCGGGCGAGTTTTGATCCATAGGCGTATTTGCAGCCGAGCGAATCATCAGCATAGCGTATGTTGAGTATCCTATGGAGATAACCGCCATAGTTACCACAATCAGGTTTAACCATTTATAGTTCCATTTTTTGACGGCAAAGAGTACGATGGCAAGCGCAATGGTCAGCACAATCCCCAACCATGGGGACGACCCCAGAAACGGTATTCCAAGCAGTACCGTTGAGGTAAGAAAAGAGAGTTTTATACGCAAGACGTTTTCTCCTCTGTGCGTCTCCAGAATTGCCCAGACAATGGCTGCAATCGTGATAGCAAGATAGAGTAACAATCCTGTATTGAATGGCAATCCAAGGGTATTCACGCAAAGAATTTCAAAAACGCCCGCTACTTTGGTAAAACCGGGTATCAGTCCATAAAGCACAACGACCAGAATAGCCGCTGCAATCAGCAACGTTGAAATAACGCCTTTGGGTGTGATTGTTGTCGTTTTCTTGAAATAATAAACCAATACTATTGCCGGAATAGCCAGCAGGTTCAGCAGGTGAACACCGATGCTCAGTCCCATTAAATAGGCGGTAAGTATCAGCCAGCGGGTTGCCATGTTGTCGTTTTCGGCATCTTCCCATTTGAGGATACACCAGAAAGCGACCGCTGTAAACAGCGAAGAATAGGCATAAACTTCGCCCTCCACAGCAGAAAACCAGAAGGTATCGGAAAAGGTATAGGCTAATGCACCCACCGTTGCCGCACCCAGAATGGCGATAGTGTTCCCAACAGAAATTTTCTCACCGGAACGAACGATGATTTTGCGTGCCAGATGCGAAATCGACCAGAACAGAAACAGAATTGTAAATGCCGAGCAGAGCGCCGACATAGCGTTGACCATCATAGCAACCATTGCCGAGTCTGCGGCAAAGAGAGAGAAGATGCGGGCGGTCATCATAAAGAAAGGCGCTCCGGGTGGATGTCCCACTTCCAGTTTGTAGGCGGAAGAGACAAATTCGCCGCAGTCCCAAAAACTGCCTGTCGGTTCAATAGTCAGCAGATAGGTAATCGCTGCAATGGCAAACACTGCCCAGCCGACAATATTGTTGCACAATTTGAAAATTTTCATAGAATGTCGTTTAAAATAGGTTGTAAATAGTCTTTTAAGCGTTTGTTGGGATATTATTTCTCTTTTTCTTTCTTGCCACCAAAGAGTGAAAAATGCACATACCGTTTGGGGTATTGTTGCAAATCAAGCAACAGTGTGTTGGCGCTTTGAACGGTGGTATTGAGTTGGTCGTAAAGTTGACGGTCGTTTATGAGCAGACCAATGGCATTATCCGTAGAATTGAACTTGGCGGACGCACGGTTAATGTTGGCAATGGTAGCGTTGATTTGTGCAAACAACTCCTGAAAATCGGTCTGTTTCAAATCTTCGGAAACGTGTTTAAGGTCATTGGTAATGGTGTTTATATCGGCAAGGATGAGCGGCACATCTTTATTCATCATCACGTTTAATGTTGCGGTGGTTGCCCGCAAATTGGCGGCGCTGCCTTCAATCGACACAAGACTGTTTTTCACTTCCGGCGACGTAATCAGCGTATTGACTGATGCCAGTGTTGAATCCAGCTTTGAGGCTATTCCCGAAATCTGCGGCACAATCGTTGCCAGCTCGTCCATTAAGCCTGCGGCAATCTCCGAGGGAAGCGTATCCCCCTTATTGCAAAACACACTGCTGTTGCCCAGTTTCAGGTTGATGAATTTACCGCCGAGTAAGCCATCATTTTCCATGCTCATTACCGTACCGCGAGGCAAAGATATATCCTCGTTCACGGAAATTTCAATGAAAAAAGGTTTTTCTTTAGTAAAATCGTAGGTAACGGTACGCACCTGTCCCACCTTGTAACCCCTCACCATAACATCATTGGAAACGACCAGTCCGTCAAGCGATTCAAAGGTGGCAAAATAGCTGTTTGTGGATGTGAACAGGTTGATGCCACTCAAAAAGTTGACGCCGTAAACCAATAAAACACAGGCTACAACAAAAGCCAAACCAATTTTAATTTCCCGTGAGAATAATTTTTTCATAAAAAACTGTTCGGTTATTATTCTATTATTTTGTGATAAAAAATTCGTCTCTGTTCCTGCAATGCGCCGGTCGAATAATCAACCAAACATCACTAATTTTTAGAGCTGCCAAAGTTACAATATATTCACCACCTGCACAACCCCTTTGAGTTGTCAGTTTTGAGTTGTCAGTTGTCAGAGTGTAGTTTTTAGAGTGTAGAGTGTAGTTTTTTGCCGGTTAGGGCTAAATATCAATAGAAAAATAGAACACAGATGACACAGATTTAACAGATAAACGCCAGATTTCTATCTGTGAAAATCGTGTCTAATCTGCGTTATCAGTGTTCAAAAATAAAAAAT
>JAISXJ010000097.1 GCA_031270565.1 Prevotellaceae bacterium | reverse complement strand
AAACGTGCCGCAATAATTATATATGTATATGGCAAGAAAACGCAAAGAAACTTCGCGCTGTTATGCGTAAATATAAAAGTACCTAATAAATGATAAGCCCTTGAATACAAGGAGTTAAGCTGAATGCGGGGGGGGGCTTTTGTAACGAGCTTACTTTTAGCCGATTGAATCGTCTAATCTGAAAAAATGGTGAATATAGAATCCCAGATGTAAGCATCGTTTTTGTATTGATTTTAGATGTGTACAATAACGGGGCAAAGATAATGCTTTTTTAGTGAATAGTGAATAACGAATAGTGAATAATTTTTTTTTGCGTTTTAGAGTGTAGAGTCTTCCGTGTAGTTCCGTGTAATCTGTGGCTAAATTACTTTTGAGATAGCCCCATTTTTCACAGGATTAATAGGATGCTCTGGATAATGATTTTTTATTTTTGAACACTGATACCGCAGATTAGACACGATTTTCACAGATAGAAATCTGGCGTTTATCTGTTAAATCTGTGTCATCTGTGTTCCGTTTTTCTATTGATATTTTTGCCCTAACGGGCAAAAAACTACACTCTACTCTCTAAAAACTACACTCTAAACTCTTTTCATAGCGCACTCTAAAACAGGCTTAACCGTCCATTTAAGAAGTTGTTTAGATTTTTAAATGAAGCCACCGCACAAGCCATTTCGGGCGATTCTTTCGTATCACAAAATAGGGGTGGTTTTCGCCTCCAAAACCGGCATAAAAACGTGCAACACCTTCAATACGCGAGCCTTCAAAATCAAATATCTTCCCGCTTAATGCTTCTCTGCGAAGAAGAAAATCCATCATCAGAAACATTGCCGATGACTGCATGCCCTTTGCGGACGATGTCGGCAACAAGTTAATAATTCTGTGAGGCGTCTCCAGAGTAAACACTGCCGCAATCATTTCACTGTCAGGCGTAAATGCTCCATAGTAACGTCCGGTATTGTGTTCTTCTGCCGCCCTGCAAATCCGTTGAATGACATCAGGCAATGCAGGATATTTCTCTTCGTTCAGTTCCGTCCAAAACGGATAAAAGCGGTTGAAATCTATCGACAGTACTGTAATTTGTCTCTTTTTAGCCCGTCCGATGTTTCGCAATGTATTCCCGGAATAGTTGTCGGCGAGTTGTTCATACGGACGGTTCAAAGTTAATGTCAGATTTTTATAGACATCGGCGGCGCGTGTGTATGTGTTTGCATCATTCAGGCGCAATTCATAAGCCCGGTAAGGAATGGCTGAGATAAACCGACGGATAACATTTTCTGTGATGTTTTCTACAGAAAAGATGCCTAACTGTTGAGTCAGGAGCGGTTGAATAAGGTACTGGAAACCCATTTTTTTCTTGCATGGCAAAGGCATTACCGTGCAATAATCATCGGAAACAAGCGCTTCCCAGTTGGGCGACACGGCATCCAGATACCACGAAAAAGCGTATGGCAATGTATTCACCGCACGGGAAATGGTATTGTCCCACAGGTAAATGTCAATTTCGTTGTGTTTGAGATGCTTAATAGTCATTTTTGATGTCATAAAGCCGGATTATCCGTGTTTTCCGGAAAGAAATTCTGCCTTGTATGCCAGAGCAGCCTGTTCAAGTTCACCGTACCATGCTTTTCCAAATCGTCTTGTAAGTGGTTCTTCAAGAAACCGATAGAGCGGTACGTTACTCTTTTTGCCCAGTTGTTTGGCACAGGTGCAAATGTGCCACTGGTGGTAATTCACTGCCGTAAAGTGTTGATATTTTGTCAAACGGACGGGATAAAGATGGCAGGAAATGGGTTTATAAAAGTCGATGCGCCCTTCCCGAAAAGCTTTTTCTATGGCACAACGGCATATTCCGTCGGCGTCCGTGCAGGTGAACACACATTCACGTCCATCAACCAGAGAGGTTACCATATCGCCCTCAATATCACGATAGGCGACGCCTTGTTTGGTGATAACTTCCTGTGCCATTGTGGAAATATCGTTCCAGATTGCCGGCAATACTCTTTCCAGTTCACCAACCTCGTCAGGTTCAAGAGGAGCGCCGGAGTCGCCATCGACACAGCAAATGCCTCTGCACGAGTTTAAATCGCACAGGAAAAACTGTTTAAACAGGTCAAGACTAACAACCGTATCATTGATTTCAAGCATACCTTATCCATCGTTATAAGAGGTAGCCGACACGCCTCAAGCCGGTCAACTACTTGTTGTTATATTGGTTCATAGCGGTGTTGATGCCCGCCAGACAAAAGGTTTTAATCATCTCTACGGCTTGTACGATACGCGCCGGCAACAATGCCTGCTGTTCGCTGTCGAAACGGCTTAGCACATAATCCACCTGCCTTCCGTGCGGGAAATCGTTGCCGATACCAAATCGCAGTCTCGCATATTCCTGTGTCTCAAGTATTTCCTGAATATGTTTTAAGCCGTTATGTCCGGCATCACTTCCTTTGCTTTTCAGACGTAAAGCGCCAAACGGCAGCGCCAAATCGTCTGCCACAACCAGAAGTTGTTCAATGGGAATCTTCTCTTTCTGCAACCAGTAACGCACGGCATTTCCGCTAAGATTCATGTAGGTAGAAGGCTTTAGCAGGACAATTTCGTGTCCTTTCAACCGCATCCGTGCCAATGCGCCGTAACGTTTGTCAGGGTCAAAAACAACATTGGACGCTGCTGCAAGAGTGTCCAATGTGTCAAATCCAATATTATGGCGGGTGTGTGCGTACTCGTTGCCGATGTTTCCCAACCCGACGATGAGGTGTTTCATTTATGGAAATATGTTGCTGTCTTTTTTCCAAAGAAAACCGAATCAGCGGAATTATCCGTGCAAAATCGGAGGCTTTTACCTACTTGGCAGGCTCGGCGGTTTTTGACCCGCGAGTGGCTTTAACTACGCAAACAATACTTGCCGGTGCATTGAGAAGCTGCAAATTGTCGAACTGCAGCGATTTCACCTGAATTGATTTGCCCAGTTCCAGATTTTCGGTATTGATATGCAACACCTCAGGAATATGTTTGGCTAAACCTTTCACGCGCAGTTTACGCAATATAAGATTCAGTTTACCTCCGGCACGTACTCCGATGGAGTGCCCTTCGAGCACAACGGGAACGTCAATCACAATAGGTTTTGTTTCAAAGACTTCGAGAAAATCAATATGCAAAATTTTCTCAGAAACGGGATGAAATTGAATGTCCTTTACAATAGCTTGACTTGTGCGACCCGCAATGGTTAATTCCACCAGAAAAATTTCCGACGTGTAAATCAGTTTGCGAATTGCGTCAAAGGTTACTGCAAAATCGGTAACGACCACCGCTTTTCCTTGTGTTTCTACGATTTTTCGCCCCTCATTGAGCGAACTGTCATAAGGCAAAGCCATTGCTTCGCCACCATACAATATTGCGGGAATCAAACCCTCCGCACGCAGCGCGGTAGCTGCTTTTTTTCCGAAATCGGTTCTCGGACTACCTGATACTTTAAATGTCTTCATTGTAAATTTTTTGTGTTACTCAGAATTAGCGTTTATACTAACTTTCCCATCACACGAATATACTCGCGAAAAAGTGCGCAAAGGTAGTCATTTTTTTATTACACAATATACCTTTGCGAAAAAGGGTTAATTCTTTTTTTGAGGTGCTATCATATCGCACAAAGTATACACACAAAACGATTTCAATCACTCATGTTACACACCGGTCAATATCACGCCGTCCTGAATTGAAAAATCGGCGAAGCCAAAGGACGTAATTTTCATAGGGGCTGCCTCAAAAATAATTTAGCCACGAAACAACCCTCGGCGTAGCCAATACACGAATCTGCCTGAAAGGCAGAATTTTCATAACCGCAGGTCATCGACCTGCGGTAGGGAAGTAAG
>JAISXJ010000026.1 GCA_031270565.1 Prevotellaceae bacterium | reverse complement strand
AAATGCTGCTGTAAATGCAGCGAAAAAAAATTGATTAGTTTTCATAAAAAACACGTTTTAAATTAATTGATAGATATAGTTGAAATATAACAAAGTCAATAGCAATAGAGTGCTTTTGTATTCTTTGCGTATCTCTTGCGTCTTTGCGGTACAAATGTTTAACCGCTAGGCACGCAAGACTTGTCACGCCGTCGCGGGAGGGCGCACAACAGGACGGCAACACCTCCGAAAATTCCGGAAATGTGCCGCAATAATTGTATATGTGTATAGTGAAAAAACGCAAAAAAAACTTCGCGCTGTTAAGCGTAAATCGAAAAGTTTTTAATAAATGATAAGCCCTTGAATACAAGGAGTTAAGCTGAATGCGGGGGGGGGCTTTTGTAATGAGCTTACTTTTAGCCGGTTAAACCGTCTAAACTGCAAAAAGGGTAAATATAGAATCCCAGATGTAAGCATCTTTTTGTATTGATTTTAGTAGTGTTTAATACGGCGGCAAAGATATATCTTTTTAGTGAATAACTAATAGTGAATAGTGAATAATATTTTTTTTAGTGGTTAGAGTGTAGTTATTAGTTATTCTTCGTTATTCAATAGAAAAACGGCTTTAAGCAGGCGTTTTGTCCGCAAGGACAAAATATGAATAACCGTAAGTGTAACTTACGGACATCGCAATACGCTGAACATCAACCCGTATAGGTTGAATTATCATTTAGTTCAACCCTACGGGTTGAGGTTGGTTGTGTTTCGTCGTTATCCGTAAGTTGCACTTACGGTTATTCACATAACGCCCTAACGGGCAAAAAAGCGGCTTCCTCGACTGCCTGAAAGGCAGAATTTGCATAACCGCAGGTCATCGACCTGCGGCAGGGAAGTAAACAGAGTGCACTGCCTGAAAGGCAGGACTTCTTAATCACTTGTCGCACCTTTCAGGTGCAGGTTCGTGAGGCGGCTTTTTCCGCAAACTGCGCTATCGCTTGTATGCGGTTATGAAAATTCTGCCTTGCAGGCAGTGTGCCTCTCCTATTCGTTATTCACTGAAAACTCTTGGCTCTTTTTTCGCACCTCAAAGCAAGAAATCACCAATATTTCGCAATTAAGCGCTTTTTTGTACTTTTGTCCTGCATTATAATGACTGTCCCCATGCATTTTCAGCCCTTGTTTTCCGATTCTTTAAGTAGTGATTTTCCGTTGATTCTGGCGGGACCTTGCAGCGCCGAGAGTCGTGAACAGTTACTTGCTACTGCCCGTCTTTTGGCAGAAAACGGCATACGTCTGTTTCGGGCAGGCGTGTGGAAGCCGCGTACACACCCCAACGATTTTGAAGGTGTTGGCAGCATCGGGCTGACGTGGCTGCAGGAGGTGAAGCAGGAAACAGGGATGTTGACCGCTACCGAAATAGCTACTGCCGAACACGTCGAAAAAGCGCTTCATGCCGGTATTGATGTTCTTTGGATTGGCGCACGCACCACGACAAGCCCTTTCTCCGTGCAACAAATCGCCGATGCACTGAAAGGGACGGATGCGGCAGTGCTTGTAAAAAATCCCGTAATATCCGATGTCGATTTGTGGATCGGCGCTATAGAACGCCTCTACAGGGCAGGAATTAAACGTCTTGGGGCGGTTCATCGCGGTTTTGACGGTAGCGTGCGTTATCGTAATGCTCCGCTTTGGCATATCCCGCTTCAACTGCGTCAACGGTTACCGTCGTTGCCGCTCTTTGGCGACCCCAGTCATATTGCAGGACGACGCTCTCTTGTTGCCGCCATCGCGCAGCAGGCAATGGATCTGCATTTCAACGGACTGATGATTGAATGTCACATCAATCCACAGGAGGCGCTCAGCGATGCCGAACAGCAGATTACGCCGCAGGAACTCTCTGTGCTTCTCGCTGAACTGACAGTAAGAAAGACCGGTTGCATCACCGACGGTCTGGCTGCTCTTCGCCAACAAATAGATGACTGCGACAGCGTTCTGCTGGCAACACTTGTCAAACGGCTGAGAATTGCACAGGCCATTGGTAACTACAAACAGGTAAACAATCTCTCCGTGCTGCAACCCGAACGCTTTGAAGAGATGTTGAAAAGCCGTCTGTTGGAGGCTGACGCGCTGGGACTGCGCGAACATTTCATACAGACCATTTTTGAGACGATTCACGAAGAATCGGTACGGACGCAGTTACAGTAACGCAGCAACAGCAACAACCTGCGTGCCTACGGCTTCAGTGTGCGGTGCATAGCAAAATAGAAATCTCAGACTAAAGTATAAAAGCCCTCAGCAGTGGGGGTTTTTGTGCTCAAAAAGATACGGGAGAACAAATAAATGTGTTGACTATGAAACGTTTTATCAGTTAACCGCTATGTATTAATGATTGTTTGAGATAGATTATGTATCTTTGCCGTTTAAATATATGTCCAATAAAACTCTAAAAATCAATCATTTTTACTGTCAAAATATTATTTTTTTATGACTAAAGACGAAAAGACACTCATTCAAACCATTGTCGAAGGCATGCAGGAGAAAAAAGCCAAACGTATTGTAACTGTCGATATGTCTGAACTTCAGGCTCCGTGCTGCTATTTTGTTATTTGTGAAGGCGATTCCTCCACACACGTAGATGCTATCGCCGATTCGGTACGCCAATATGTGCATACGCACGCCAAACAAAAGCCCTTTGCCATAGACGGATACGAAAACAGCGTGTGGATTGCCCTGGATTATGGTGTTGCTATCGTGCACATCTTCCGCCGTGAAACTCGAGAATTTTACGATATTGAACATCTCTGGAACGATGCTCACATAACACAGATACAAGATATTAATTAGTAATAACAAGCCGTTTTTCCCCCTCCAACGGGCATAAAATAATTTAATACTTTCATTTATCACATGGAAATAAAACCTTCTTCAAACAAACCGAATGGCAACAAGCCGTTCAAACCGAAATTTAATTTCTATTGGGTCTATTTGGCAATAGGATTGTTGTTTGTGGCATCTTTTTTTATGCCGGATTCTTCCTCTACCAAAGAGGTATCCTTTTCCAAATTCGAGTCTATTTTGCGTAATAACTGTCCCCAAAGTATTACAGTGAACAGCGCTAAAAAGACGGTTGAAGCCGATGTATCCCCCTCATGTGCGGGCTTAACGGACGAGGCAAAGCCGCAAGAGAATCAGACCACCACCGTGCATGTTACCGCACATATTCCGTCGGTAGAGGAATTTTCAAAACATCTCACCGACCTTCAAAAAGCAAATCTCTATACGGGCGAGGTAACATACAAAGAGGGACGCGACTACTGGAGCGTTCTGTTTACCTTTTTTCCGATACTCCTGATTATTCTTTTCTTTGTCTTTGCTTCTCGCAGGATGGGCAATGCGGGCGGCGGCATATTCAATGTTGGCAAGTCGCGTGCGCAGGTATTCGATAAGAATACGAAAGAAAAAATCACTTTTAAGGATGTTGCCGGACTTGAGGGAGCCAAACAGGAAGTGGAGGAGATTGTGTCGTTCCTGAAAAGTCCGGACAAGTACACCGACCTCGGCGGGAAAATTCCAAAAGGCGCCCTTCTGGTTGGACCTCCGGGAACAGGAAAAACCCTTTTAGCAAAGGCTGTTGCGGGAGAGGCAGATGTGCCGTTCTTCTCACTCTCGGGGTCTGATTTCGTAGAGATGTTTGTCGGAGTGGGGGCAAGCCGTGTGCGCGACCTGTTCCGTCAAGCCAAGGAGGCAGCGCCGTGTATCATTTTTATAGATGAAATAGATGCCATCGGTCGAGCCAGAGGACGTAACCCCGGTATGAATACCAATGACGAGCGGGAAAATACGCTCAATCAGCTGCTCACCGAGATGGATGGCTTCGGGTCAAACAGCGGGGTGATAATTCTCGCCGCTACCAACCGAGCCGATATTCTGGATAAGGCTCTGTTACGTGCGGGGCGCTTCGACCGTCAGATTCACGTTGATTTGCCGGACGTGCACGAGCGAAAGGAAATTTTCTACGTACATCTGCGTCCCCTGAAACTGGATGACAGTGTTGATGTGGAATTTTTGTCCCGCCAAACACCCGGATTCTCCGGCGCAGACATCGCTAATGTCTGCAACGAGGCAGCGCTGATTGCCGCCCGAAAGAATAAACAAGCCGTTGGAAAGCAAGATTTTCTTGACGCCGTCGATCGTATTGTGGGCGGATTGGAGAAGAAAACCAAAGTGATGACCCAAGAAGAGAAACGCTCGGTAGCATTTCATGAGGCAGGGCACGCCACCGTCAGCTGGTTGTTGCAGTATTCGGATCCGCTGGTGAAGGTTACTATCGTTCCGCGAGGGATGGCGCTCGGAGCCGCATGGTATTTGCCCGAAGAGCGACAGTTAACCACCACAGAGCATATCCTCGACGAAGTCTGCGCACTGCTCGGCGGAAGAGCATCGGAAAATGTCTTCTTTAACACAGCCTCTACCGGCGCTTTGAACGATTTGGAGCGTGCCACGAAACAGGTTTACGCTATGGTGGTCTATTTCGGGATGAGTGAGCAACTGTCGAACATCAGCTATTACGACCCTTCCGGAAATGAGTTCGCTTTCGCAAAGCCTTACAGCGAAGCTACCGCCGAACTGATAGACAAGGAGGTTAAGGAGTTGGTTAATGTGCAGTTCGAGCGTGCCAAACAAATCCTGATAGAACACGAAGACAGCGTGAGGCAGATTGCTGACATTCTGATTGAACGCGAAGTGCTATTCTCTGATGACGTTAAGGCGATTCTGGGTGAACGTCCATGGAAAAGTCGGGGCGAAGAACTGTTGGGCGAAACTCCCCAAAAGGAGACGCAAGACAGTCAGGATACGCCGCCGGAGTTCCCCGTTACAGAAGAAACATCATCCGTTGAGGACTGAGATTTATAAACACATTTTATTATGCAAATAAACAGAAATTTTCTACAGCGTACCGCCTCCGGCATTGTTCTGGTGGCGGTGATTGTGGGCGCTGTTGTATGGAATTTTTGGGTATTCGCCGGACTGTTTCTCGTTGTTACCGTGCTGGGGATTAAAGAACTGCACGGGCTAACTTCAGAACAGACGCCATGGAGCAGAGGAGCAGCCATGCTATGCGGCAGTCTGCTGTTTGTGCTGCTCTCCGTGCGTGTTCTGCCCCAGAATCCGGCAGTTCTGTGGGGCATTGCTCCCGTCATCGGTCTGTGGCTGACAATGCTCTATCTCCTGATAGTGATAGGCGTTCTTATCGCCGAGCTGTTCCTGAACCGCCCCAATCCCATAGCTTCATTCGGTTATTTTCTACTGTCTCAAGCGTATGTTGCGCTGCCTTTCGGACTGCTGTCGCAGACGCTGTTTGTGGGAGGAGAATGGCAGCCTGTTTGGGCGCTTGCACTTTTTGTAATGATATGGGTTAACGATACCTTTGCCTATCTTGTCGGGACACTCTGCGGACGGCACAGGATGTTTGAACGAATATCTCCAAAAAAATCGTGGGAAGGCTTCTTCGGCGGCGCGGTCGGTACGGTGATTGCCGCTTATTGTTTCGCGCTTGCCGAAGAGAACGTCCCGCTGTGGCAATGGGTCGTACTCTCTCAAATTGTTGTTGTGTTCGGCACATTAGGCGATTTGACGGAGAGCCTTATAAAACGGACAACCGGACGAAAAGATTCCGGGAAAACACTTCCCGGACACGGAGGCATACTCGACCGCTTCGACAGTCTGCTCCTTGCCGCCCCTGTCGTCTGGCTCTTTTTGACATTGTTACATCATTTGCCAAAATCATAATTAATATATTTTTCTATGGAAATTAAAACTCGCAATCGTCGCCTTCGGGTACACAAAGAGGGTTATACCATTCTTTCCGGTCTGTTTTTACTGCTGGGACTTCTCAATCTTACCTGCTGGCTACTTCTAACTGCCGGCAGTGCACAGCAGATTCTGTTACTGAATCTGTTGCTTTCTGTGATAATATTTCTATTTTTCCTCTACTTCTTCCGCGACCCTATGCGACAGTTTGAAATAGAGGACGACAGACTGGTGGTTGCCCCAGCCGACGGGCGCGTAGTAGCGCTCGAACCGACAGAAGTATATGAATATTTTGAAGGAAAAAAAATGATGCAGGTATCCATATTTATGTCTGTTTTCAACGTACACGCCAATTGGTATCCTGTTGACGGCACGGTTAAATATTTGAAACATTATGACGGTAGCCACCGCGCCGCATTTTTGCCAAAGTCCAGTCTGGAGAACGAACATTCTACGATTATTATAGAATCGGTCGGGGGACATCGGCTTATGATGCGCCAGATTGCAGGCGCTCTTGCGCGACGCATCGTTACCTATGCCAAGCCGGAAGGGGCTGCCCGTGTCAATCACCATTGTGGATTTATAAAGTTCGGCTCGCGTGTGGATATATTCCTTCCGGTGGACTCGGAAATTTTTGTTGATCTCAACGAACACACCCGCGGCAACCAGACGATACTTGCACGCCTGCCAAAAAACCTTTTAAGAACGAATAGTGAATAGTGAATAGTGAATAATTGAGAATTGAGAATTGAGAATTGAGAATTGAGAATTGAGAATAGTGAATTGAGAATAATGAATAATGTAGGGTGCAACCCTGTGTGGTTGCCCTAACGAATAGTGAATAATGAATAGTGTAAGGTGCAACCCTGTGTGGTTGCCCTAATGAATAGTGAATAACGAATAATGAATAATGCGCGCCGTCCTGAAAGGACGTTATCTTCATAACCGCAGGTCATCGACCTGCGGTAGGGAAGTAAGCAGAGCGCACTGCCTGAAAGGCAGGACAGGTATAACCATTCTCTCTCCGCAGGCCGATGACCTGCTTTGTCCTTGATAAAGTCAGGAAGGCCTTAATTTCGTAGCTAAGTTACATGAAAATCTTACGATTTCCAAACACATGCAATGCATACAAACACGATTTGTCCAAAAACGACCTAACATTTGTCCAAAATTATCCCATATAAAATGATAATTATGAATTAATTTTGCAGCAGTTTTTAATTTATTAAATTTATTATCATGAATTATCGGTTTAAAATTTTAAGAACAG
>JAISXJ010000116.1 GCA_031270565.1 Prevotellaceae bacterium | reverse complement strand
TACATTAAAGAAATTCTTGTCGGTATTTATCGTCTGCTGCAAGGCATGGCAGTTACGATGCGCAATATGATACGTCCGAAAATCACCGAACCGTATCCTGAAAACAGGACTACAGCCGTGCCGTTTGAACGACGTAAAAGTGTGTTACAAATGCCGCATAATGGCAATAATCAGCACCGCTGTACGGCATGTCTGATTTGTATGAATAGTTGTCCCAACGGCACAATTCAGATTGAAGTAAAAAAAGAGATAGACCCTGAAACAGGCAAGGAGAAGCGCGTACTTGGCAGTTACAAGTATGATTTGGGCAGTTGCACTTTTTGTGAATTGTGTACGATTATGTGTCCTCAGGATGCTATCAGCTGGTCGCAGGATTTTGAAAACTCCGTGTTCACACGCTCAAAGCTCAATCTGAAACTCAATGCCGAAGGGTCGTCGCTGATAAAAAAAGAACCTGTCGCCAAAGAGGTTGCCGGATGAGTATAAACAAAACATTACTGACCACATACACTAACAAAATATAAACACGCTACTTTTTCACGCTATTATGGACATCGCAAGTTTACTTATTTTTTATGCTTTGGCAGCCTTTATGTTGGGCATGTCACTGTTGGCGGTTACGGCACGACGTGTCTTGCATGCCGCTACGTACCTGCTCTTTGTGCTGATAGGTACGGCAGGATTGTATCTGTTGCTCAACTACCATTTTTTGGCGGCTGTACAACTGTCGGTTTATGCAGGGGGAATTGTCATCCTGTTTATTTTCGCCATATTTCTCACCAATGAACACGACAGTGTTAGTGAAAAACACCGTCCTCTGCGCCTGATTTTAGCCGGTCTTGGGGCTGTTTCGGGACTGTGTTTTACGGTGCTCGTGGCATTTACGCATCTCTTTAAGAACTACAGCGCCAATACTACCATTCTCGGCGATAATGAGGTGAATATGAAAATTATAGGAAATACTTTAATGGGAACGGAAAAGTATCAGTATTTACTGCCCTTTGAAATGTTGAGCATCCTGTTGCTTGCCTGTATTATTGGCGGAATTTTAATAGCAAGAAAACAATAACACTATGATAGTACAAATGGAACACTATTTGGTCGTAAGCGCCTTGATGTTTTTCATCGGGGTTTACGGCTTTATATCGCGAAAGAATATGATTGCGGTATTGATTTCTCTGGAATTGATGCTAAATGCGGTGGAGATTAATTTCAGCGTATTTAATCGCTATCTCTATCCCGAACGTTTGGAGGGCATGTTTTTTACCCTTTTCGGCATTGCCATCACAGCAGCCGAAACTGCCGTAGCGCTTGCCATCATCATTAATGTATATCGTCATATAGGCGATATTAACATTCGGAAAATGAATAAATTGAAAGATTAAGACGAAACGATTATGGAATACAGTATATTGATATTAATCACGCCTCTGCTTATTTTTCTGCTGCTTGGTCTGCTTGGCGGTAAATTGAAGCCCGTAATAGCCGGACGGATAGGAACATTCGGTCTATTGTGTGTGGCATTGCTGTCGTATGTTATTGCTTACCAGTATTTCTTCGTTGAGGGCACTGTCAATGGCAAATGGATTGAGAAGATTCCGTTGAATTTTGAATGGCTGCGCTTCACCGATACGTTGCACATTGACCTTGGCATCTTGCTTGACCCTATTTCGGTGATGATGCTGGTGGTTATCTCCACCGTGTCGCTGATGGTGCATATCTACAGTCTGGGTTATATGCATGGCGAAGGCGGTTTTCAACGCTATTATGCGTTTCTGTCGCTCTTTACGTTCTCAATGCTGGGCTTGGTGGTAGCAACCAATATTTTCCAGATGTATATTTTCTGGGAGCTGGTAGGCGTATCTTCCTATCTGCTCATTGGGTTCTACTATACCAAACCGTCAGCGGTGGCGGCATCGAAAAAGGCGTTTATCGTTACACGATTTGCCGATTTGGGCTTTTTGATAGGTATTCTTGTCCTTTCGTTCTATACAAGGACATTCGATTTTGGCTTGCTCACCGCCGACAGCGCTTCTCTGGTTGTAACCTCTATGCAAGGCGCATCGTTTATGGGGCTTTCGGTGGCTACCTGGGCATTAGCGCTGATTTTTATGGGCGGCGCCGGTAAATCGGCAATGTTTCCGCTGCATATCTGGTTGCCTGATGCTATGGAAGGTCCTACGCCGGTATCGGCGCTCATCCATGCCGCTACAATGGTGGTAGCGGGCGTCTATTTAGTTGCGCGTCTGTTTACCGTCTATTTCTTTGCCGCGCCCGATGTGCTTACGATGATTGGTTACATTGGAGCTTTCACGGCTCTGTTTGCCGCAATTATTGCCATCACTCAAACGGATATTAAGCGGGTGCTGGCATTCTCTACCATTTCGCAAATTGCCTATATGATGGTGGCGCTTGGCGTGTCGGGGTACGAAGGGCATGACGGACTTGGCTATATGTCTTCTATGTTTCATCTCTTTACGCACGCCTTTTTCAAAGCGCTGCTCTTTCTTGGAGCTGGGTCGGTGATACACGCCGTGCACAGTAACGAAATGTCGGATATGGGCGGTCTGCGCAAATATTTGCCTATTACACACCTTACTTTCCTGATTGCCTGTCTGGCAATTGCAGGCATTTATCCGCTCTCCGGATTTTTCAGTAAGGATGAAATCCTGTCGGCAGCATTTCACCATGACAAGATTCTCTATTGGACACTCTGGGTTGTTGCCGGTTTGACGGCATTCTATATGTTCCGTCTTTATTACAGTATTTTCTGGGGAAAAGAGAAAGTTCATCACGGCGAACACAAACCGCACGAATCGCCTCTGATTATGACCGTGCCATTGCTGATTCTGGCGCTGTTGTCCTGTGTTACAGGTTTTATCCCGTTCTCGAAATTTGTCAGCAGCGATAATCTCGGTTTTGACATGCATATTGATATGACCATTGCACTGTCCAGTATCGCCGTTGCCGTAGTGGGGATTGGCGTGGCAACCGCTCTCTATATGCGTGGGGGAGACCTTCCCCAAAAGATAGCGCAACGGCTTGGCGGACTTTATCGGGCAACGTTTCATAAATTCTATATGGATGAAGTGTGGCAGTTTATCACCAAGAGCGTTATCTTTAAATGTATTTGCGCACCTATTGCATGGTTCGACCGCCACGTGATTGACGCCACAATGAATGGTCTGGCAACGGTAACGCAAAAAACATCCGCTTCTATCAAGGGATTGCAGTCGGGACAGGTGCAGTTTTATACATGGATATTCCTCATTGGAGCGTTGGTTATCGGCATATTGGCGTTATGTGTGTAGGAAATCCGAATTTTTGAACGTGATAGTGAAGTAGTTAATTTGTTAATTATAGATAGATAGAATATGAATTTCTTGTCGTTGTTTGTACTGATTCCGATGCTAATGATTGTAGCGCTGTTTTTGTCCAAAGAGATGAAACAGATTAGGGCGGTGATGGTTATCGGCGCGTCCGCTTTGCTGGTTTTAGCGGCTGTGCTCATAGTATTGTTTTTGCAGGAGCGTGCCATATCGTCGGATGAAATGCTTTTTATGGCAACCACTGTGTGGTATGAACCGCTGAACATTACCTATGCAGTGGGAGTGGACGGTGTGTCGGTGGTGATGCTGGCGCTTTCTGCCATCATTGTCTTCACGGGTGTATTTTCGTCGTGGAATATGACTTTGGCAAAAGAGTTTTTCCTGTGGTACTGTCTGTTATCAATTGGTGTTTTCGGATTTTTTATTTCGATAGACCTGTTCACCATGTTTCTCTTCTATGAGGTGGCTCTTATCCCGATGTATTTGCTGATTGGCTTGTGGGGTACGGGACGCAAGGAGTACTCGGCAATGAAACTGACGCTGATGTTGATGGGCGGTTCGGCATTTCTGTTGATAGGTATTCTGGGCATCTATTTTGGTGCAGGACATACAACAATGAATATCGTGGAACTTGCCCGCCTGCATATTCCTATGGAGATGCAACGCTGGGTATTTCCCGCAACCTTTTTAGGCTTTGGCGTGCTGGGAGCTTTGTTCCCGTTCCATACGTGGTCGCCGGACGGTCATGCTTCCGCGCCTACTGCCGTTTCTATGCTGCACGCCGGCGTATTGATGAAGCTGGGAGGCTATGGCTGTTTCCGCGTAGCGATGTATCTGATGCCCGAAGCAACGCAGGAACTGGGCTGGATATTCCTGATATTAACCGGCATCAGCGTTGTTTACGGAGCATTTAGCGCGGTGGTGCAAACCGACCTGAAATATATCAATGCCTACTCCTCGGTCAGTCACTGCGGACTGGTGCTCTTTGCACTGTTGATGATGAGTCGCGCTTCTATGACGGGCGCTGTGATGCAAATGCTTTCACACGGACTGATGACAGCGCTTTTCTTTGCATTAATCGGACTGATTTATGGTCGTACCCACACCCGCGATATTCGTGAAATGGGCGGCTTGATGAAGATAATGCCCTTTGCCTCCGTTTGCTACGTCATTGCGGGGTTGGCATCGCTCGGATTGCCCGGACTGAGCGGTTTTGTTGCCGAGATGACCATCTTTGTCGGAGCTTTCCAGCACGCAGACGTTTTTCATCGCGTGCTGACCATCGTGGCTTGCAGTTCCATTGTGATAACGGCTGTTTATATCCTGAGAACGGTCGGTAAAATCCTGTTCGGTGGCGTTCAGGATAAACACCATATTGGCTTGCCTGATGCTACATGGTTTGAAAAAGTATCGGTGGTGGCGCTTATCATCTTTATTGCCTTTATGGGAATATATCCATTTGGTATTTCAGAGATTATCAGCGACGGACTGGCGCCGGTATTTGCCAGATTAGCAATTTAGTAAAATGTAAATAACCTGTAAAAAACGCATGATATTCCCGAAGACGGGAGCATTTTAATTCAAATAAATATGGATTTCAAAAATTTTTTGCTGATGCAGCAGGAGCTGGGATTGATAGCCCTTCTGATTGTTCTCTTCTTCTATGACCTGCTTTTTACAAAAGGCGGAAGAAAATGGTTTCAGCCGGTGGCTTGCGGACTGTTTGCCATTCACACGCTGACGGGCTTTTTGCCGGTCGCGATAATGGGCGAAGCCTTTGGCGGAATATATCTCAATTCGCAGTTGACCGTCCTTATGAAAAATGTGCTGAACATTGCTACGCTACTGGTGTTTTTGCAAGCCAATGCCTGGCTGAGCAGTCGGGAAACGGAATCACAGAGAGGTGAATTTTACGTGATTACATTGATAACGCTGCTCGGAATGTACCTTATGATTTCTGCGGGCAACTTTATGATGCTTTATATCGGTATCGAAACAGCCGCTATTCCTATGGCGTGTCTGGCGGCATTTAACAAATACCGCGAAGAATCGGCAGAAGCAGGCGCTAAATATATCCTCAATTCGGCATTTTCTACGGGCATTATGCTCTTTGGGCTGTCGTTTATCTACGGAGCGCTTGGGACAATGTATTTTGCCGATATTGCCGCAAAAATAACCTTTGACCCCCTGCTGGTTGCAGGATTTGTATTCTTCATAACGGGACTTGGGTTTAAGCTGTCGCTCGTGCCGTTTCATCTGTGGACGGCGGATGTCTATGAAGGTGCGCCGACTTCCGTAACCGCCTATTTATCGGTGGTTTCAAAGGGAGCAGCGGCTTTTGTGATGCTCTTTGTACTCTATCAGGTCTTCGGAGCCATTGAAGCGGTGTGGAACACCGTGCTCTTCTGGCTGACCATTCTGACCATTACACTGGGTAATCTCTTTGCCATTCGTCAGAAAGATATAAAACGCTTTTTCGCTTTTTCTTCCATTTCGCAGGCGGGGTATGTTGTGCTTGGTATTCTGTCGGGAACGGCAACCGGAATGACAGCCACCATCTACTATGTGTTGGTTTATGTCTTCTCGAATCTGGCGGCGTTTGGTGTAATCAGCGCCGTAGAAAATCGCGCGAAAAGTTCTGCCATCAGTGCCTTTAACGGACTCTACCGTACCAATCCGCGGTTGAGTTTTGTGATGATGCTGGCGGTGTTTTCGCTGGGAGGTATTCCGCCATTTGCCGGCTTTTTCAGCAAATTCTTCATCTTTATGGCGGCTGCCGAACAGGGGGAATATGTTCTGGTGTTCATTGCGCTGTTGAATACGGTCATATCGTTGTTTTATTATCTGCTTATCATCAAGGCGATGTTTATAAAAGAACCGGAAGTAAATGCCGTAGGAACGTTTAAAACGGACGGTTATAACCGGTTGAGTCTGGTGATTTGTACGCTGGGTATTCTGGTGGTTGGCATCCTGAGTGGTTTTTATCAGTCGATTGACGGCATCACCTTTGGAGTATAATATTAGTTTTCAGTTATTAGAGTTTAGAGTTTA
>JAISXJ010000174.1 GCA_031270565.1 Prevotellaceae bacterium | reverse complement strand
AGCTTTATCACGAAAATTCGCCTGTCTTCTTTGCACCTGATGTTAAGACGCCTCTGTTAATTATGCACAATGACAACGATGGCGCTGTGCCATGGTATCAGGGCATTGAGTACTTTATGGCTCTTCGACGTTTAGGCAAGCCTGTCTGGCTCTTACAGTACAATAATGAAGCCCATAATCTGCTGCACTGGCGCAACCGTAAAGATCTTACCCGTCGTCTTCAACAGTTTTTCGATTACTATCTCAAAGATGCTCCCATGCCTCAATGGATGAAGTTTGGCGTTCCTGTCAAAGAGAAAGGAATCAATTATGGTTTTGACCCTGCCGAATGATGACGTGTAAACAGGTAAAATTATGAAACTCTGCTTTTCGACATACTGCACAACCCGATGGGGACAAAATCTCTTCATCATTATTGACGGACGTCGATTTCCAATGTCCTATACCGACGATTTTATTTGGTCTTTAATGTTAAACATTCCCGTTGCGCAGCAGATTGATTATTATTATGAAATTGAAAATCACGATGGTAAATTCGTTGCCGATATGTTCGGTGTGCGGCGTCTCTCGCTTGATGCAACGTGCAGAGAGGTCTTTATAAAGGATGAGTTCGGATGCGAAGATATAGATAGTGTGTTTTATACGACACTATTCGCAGGTTGTTTTGCACCAAAGAGGCAAGTTGTCGAGCCATTGCCCGCAATGAAACATCGCTGGCTTTTTCGGGTGGATGCGCCGGCTATCGAAGGTGATTGCGCAGTGGGTTTGCTGGGCAGTCATTTGCGATTTGGCGAGTGGGGCAGGGGAGCGATTATCCCGTTTGACCCGCTGGATTATCCAACATGGCAGGGACAACTCGACGTAGTGGAAAATACGACGCCCGTCGAATATAAGTTTGTCATTTATAAACCGGAAAACGGGGAAATTGTTTGCTGGGAAGAGGGTGAAAACCGCGTCGTCTGTTTTGATAATCGCGCAGACGATACACAGGTGATTTCTACACGGTTCAGGCGAAAATATACGTGGAAAGGGGCAGGTGTTGCCGTACCTGTTTTTTCGTTAAGGTCGGACAGGAGCGGCGGGGTAGGGGAGTTTCTTGATTTGAAACTGTTAGTTGACTGGGCGCACAAAACAAGCCAGAAAATGATACAGATTCTCCCCGTCAATGACACCACCGCCACCCATACCGACGCCGATTCCTATCCCTATCGCATCAATTCCATTTATGCCCTGCACCCGATTTACATACGCATGGAAGCAGTCGGAAAACTGTCCGATTGCGACAAAGCCGCTGTTTTCGAGAAGAAACGGCAGGCATTAAATGCCCAAAAGAAAGTTGATTATGCCGCCGTCTGTCGGATGAAATGGGATTATCTTAAACTTATCTACGAAGAACAGGGCGTAGAAACCTTTGCTTCTGATGATTATAACCTGTTTTTTGCGGAAAATCGCACGTGGCTTGAGCCTTATGCTGTCTTTTCCATGCTGCGCGAAACATTTTCTTCTCCAAATATCAATGAATGGGGAAAGTTTCGCACCTGTCGCCTGACGATGGTTCGGAATTACATTAAACAGCATCCGAAAGAGGCAGGGCTTTATTTTTTTGTGCAGTATCATTTGGCAAAACAGTTGAATGAAGCGCGTGATTATGCTCATCAGCTGGGCATAGCGCTGAAAGGCGATTTGCCAATCGGCGTGAGCGCCAACAGCGTGGACGTATGGATGAATCCGCAGTTGTTTAATACGGATAAACAGGCAGGCGCACCGCCCGATGATTTTTCCGACAAAGGACAAAACTGGGAATTTCCAACATACAACTGGGAGGCAATGGCACAAACGGGGTATCAATGGTGGCGCTCACGGTTTGAAAATATGTCGCGTTACTTTGACGCCTTTCGCATTGACCATATACTGGGCTTTTTTCGGATATGGGAAATACCATCTCAGTCGGTTTGGGGATTGCTCGGCTATTTCAATCCGTCATTGCCATTAAGTCAATATGAAATTGAATTATATGGGCTGTCGTTTAATCGAGAACGTTTTACAGAGCCTTATATAACCGCTCAGATGTTGACCGGAATCTTTGGCGATGCCCAAAAACCTGTTGCACAACTGTTCGACAGGAAGAAAAACGGACGTTACGCCTTTAAAATGAAATACCGTACGCAACGCGCCCTGTTGGCGTCGCTTGACGATGCATTGGCATCCGGCATGGACGCCTCTGTGGTGCAACAGGTTATGCAACTCTACACAGAAGTGCTGTTTGTGCCGGACAACAGGAATCAGCAACTTTTTCATCCGCGTATTTCCATACAAAAAAGCCGGTCGTTTACCGCGCTTGCGTTGCCTGAACAGGAAGCTTTGAAACGGCTCTACGAAGATTTTTATTACCGTCGGCATAATCATTTCTGGAAACAGCAGGCGTTACGGAAGTTACCGGCGTTGCTGCGGGACAACAGGATGCTGGTCTGCGGTGAAGATCTGGGGATGGTACCATCGTCGGTGCAGGAGGTGATGACGCAACTCAATATTCTGTCGCTCGAAGTGCAACGCATGCCAAAAGAATTTTCGGTTGAATTTATTCATCCACAATACACGCCCTATCTGTCGGTTTACACCACAGGGACGCACGATATGTCGCCCATACGCTCATGGTGGACGGAAAACGTCGGGCGTTCTCAACGTTTTTACAACGATATTCTGGGGAAACAGGGCGCAGCTCCAGACAACTGTTCACCGAAAGTGGCATATACGATTGTATCACAATTGATGGAAGCTGTCAGTATGTGGGTTATTTTGCCGTTACAGGACTATCTTGCGCTTGACAGGACACTGTATTCCTCTGATGAAGAGGAGCGTATCAACAATCCGGACAATCCCGAACATATCTGGAACTACCGTATGCAACCAACGCTCGAAACCTTGAATGAAGCGCATACGTTAAATCATCTTTTATCGACAATCATAACTTCAAATCAACGATGACAAAGTATTTTATCGGCGCACTGATAGCGCTTTGGGCGGTTCCGTACTGTCTTCTGAATGCCGCTTCTCAATCGCCGGACGAGGCACAGGAGCATATACAGCATTGGTTTGAGCAGATAGCTGTTGCCACTGATGATAAAACAAAATTGGCGTTTAACGATTCCATAGATGCCTGTCTTACAGAAGTATTGACACAGGAAGATTCGTTTTATTTTCCTTTTGATTCATTGCAGTATCTCGGCAAAATTATGTCAAGCGATCGACTTGTCCGGATTTACACGTGGAATATTTCTCTCTCATACGGTTTTTTGTTTAACGGGTTTGTGCAGCGACAGTCGGGCGAAATTTACCGCTTGACGCAGACAGAACATGCTTTTCTGCCGGATAGTTTACAGCAAATTGCTGCAAATCAGTGGTATGGAGCGCTTTATTATCGGGCTGTTGCCCACAAATATGAGGGGGAAACGGTTTATCTGTTGGCGGGATGGAGTCGTTACAGGGCGTTTACGCAGGTAAAGATATTGGATGTTATCCGTTTTGACGGGGAAGGAAATCTTTATTTGGGGTTGCCGATTTTCAGGGATGAGGATACATTTCTAAGTCGAATTTGTTTTGAATATGATGCACTGACAACATTTCATCTGGATTATAACGCCTCGAAAAAACGTTTTGAAGCAGATCATTTGTCGCCGATACGGTTTGATGGCAAAGAAATTCTCACTTTTGGGGCGGATATGTCGGTGGATGCATTTGTCAGAAAAGGCAAATACTGGATAAAAAAAGACGACATTAAAGTAAAAAATGTGCGCTAAGAAAATTCTTTACATATCTGTCCCGTCTGGCGGTAGACCATTGCGAATTTTGCGGTTAAAAAATAATCTTTATAATTCCCATAATTTATATTATGATAAATAGATAAAATAGAATAATAGAGAGAGCATTTTTTCGTCTGCTCTCTCTCTTTGTTTATTTTCCTGTTCGGAAACTATAGAGATTTTATTATGGCGTCAATTTCTTCATATTTCCCCTCGTATTTCTTGTCTCCCATAAATCTGAAATAAAGCGCTCGCAGCATTTTAAGATTTTCAAGATTTTTGGAATCTATGAGATATACCTTTTCAAAATATTTCAGCGATTCCTTATATTTTTCCTGAGCTTGAGCTTTTATTTGCTCTTCCAATACACGATTGTTGCGAATATTCAGAGCAGATTTGTCCAAATTCGCTGCCTGGGTATGCACCACAATTCCCCGATTTATCAGAGCGGCAACATTCTCAGGATCAATCTCCAATGCTTTATCATAGCACGCAATGGCTTCATCAAATCTGTCAAGTTGCTGCATCATTAGCCCTTTGGCATTGTAATAGACAGGATTGGTGTTGTCCTTTGCAATGATTTGATCAAGATAGTCCGATGCCTGTTCGATATTTCCGGTTTGACTGTAATAATTGATGAGCGTGCCGAGATAGAAAAACTCACTCGGGAAACGGTCTGCACCCTCTTTCAAAATTCTGACATAGTTGACTGTATCTTTATTGTCTAAATAAATGGAATAAAGAAACTGGTGAATCTGATTCTCTTCATAGCCTTTGTCCTTGATACTCTCAAACTTACGTGCTGAATTTTCTTTATCTCCACTCACATAATAAACCTGCGCCGTCCAGTAGGATGCCTGATAATAGACAGAATCTTTTTGCGGACGGTTTTTTTCATTCTCCAGCAGCGACAGATTCGGAATAGATAAATGACATTCAAATGCCTTGATAGCCGTTTTGTAATCTTCTTCCTGATATAATTTTGCCCCATAATTGAGCAATGACATCTGGTTGTAGAATTTACATAAAGCCTCCTTAATTTCTTTGTCGTACTTGGGGCTGATTTTTCCTTTTTCGTTAGGCAATTGATCAAGTTCGTACGCTTTCAAATAGTAAGTATATGCTTTCATAGCGCTCTCCCCTATCAAAAAGTCATCTGACGATGTGCCAATGGATAATTTTGCCAACTCGGCTTCCTGCTGTCTATCATAGACAAGTCCAGCTGTGTACCAGGTTTTGGCATCATTCTTAGTTGTTTCATCGTGTAATGCCTCGTTGATAAGCTCAATAGCTGCATCAAAATCAGGATCTACAGTAGCATTTGCTTTACTGTAAGCCTTTTTCACGTTTGCCTTCTGGGCAAAGCCCCCCACTGAAATACAGCATATCAGGGCAAATAAAAACATCGTTTTTTTCATAAGTAATTGTTTTTTATTAGTGTGTAAACACATACATTAATTCATAAAATAGTGTAAAAATTATACGTTATTATCATTATTATCAGCTACTTGTGTATTATCAGAATCGGATTCTTCCTGATAATGGTTTTCGGAAATTTCGACAATTTCTTCGGTCTCGGAAGTAACCTTGCAAATCGAAGCAATTTCATCGTTACGCCGTTCCAGATTTATCAGTCGTACTCCCTGTGCAGCACGTCCGATAATACGCAAATCAGCCACTTTTACGCGAATGGTTATGCCCGACTTGTTGATAATCATCAAATCGTTATCATCATTCACGCTTTTAATCGTAACCAAATGCCCCGTTTTATTGGTGATATTGATTGTCTTAACGCCTTTCCCGCCACGATTGGTAATACGGTAGTCATCCAAAACGGAACGTTTGCCGTATCCAAGTTCGGACACCACCAAAATATGGTCGGATGTGTCAGCCGACACACAAATCATGCCCACTACTTCATCTTCGGCGCCATCAAGGGTCATACCGCGCACACCTGTGGCTGTACGTCCCATTTCACGTACTTTTTCTTCAGGGAAACGGATGGCGCGTCCGTTGCGATTTGCCATAATTATCTGACTCTTGCCGTCGGTCATTCGTACTTGAATAACCTGGTCATCTTCGCGAATAGTGATGGCATTCACGCCATTTTGACGCGGTCGCGAATAGGCTTCGAGCAATGTCTTTTTTATCACACCGCGTTTTGTACAGAACAAAAGGTAGTGAGAACGGTTAAATTCGGTATCCTGCAGCTGTTTTACGCGAATAAAGGCATTTACCTTATCATTGGTGTCAATATTAAGCATATTTTGAATGGCACGCCCCCTGCCGGTCTTATTGCCCTCAGGAATTTCATAGACTTTCAGCCAGTAACAGCGTCCTTTTTGCGTGAAAAACAGGATATAACTGTGCATCGAAGCGGGATAGATGTATTCAATAAAGTCTTCGTCGCGCGTTGTTCCGCCTTTTGAACCGATACCGCCGCGATTCTGCGACTTAAATTCCGAAAGAGGCGTACGTTTGATATATCCCATGTGAGAAATAGTGATAATCATCTCTTCGTCAGCATAAAAGTCTTCCGGGAAAAACTCTTCCGAGGCGTAAACAATTTCGGTGCGACGTGCATCTCCAAAACGTGTTTTTATTTCGATTAATTCTTCCTTAACAATTGCCATACGGCGTTCAATATGCGCCAGAATATCTCGAAGATCCTCTATCTTTTTCAACAATTCCTCATGTTCGGCACGGAGTTTATCCTGTTCCATACCGGTGAGTTGTCGCAGACGCATCTCTACGATATAGGCAGCCTGTCGCTCGTTAAGTGTAAAACGTTCAATAAGACGCTGCTGAGCTTCCGCAGGATTTTTTGAATCGCGAATAATCCGGATTGCTTCATCCAGATTGTCCAGAATCATCAGACAGCCCTCAAGCAATTCGGCGCGTTCCTGTGCACGGTCAAGGTCAAACTGTGTTCGGCGCGTTATCACCTCGTGTCGATGCTCTACAAAATAATGTATCAGTTGCTTGATATTCAACAGTTGCGGACGACCATTCACCAGTGCTACATTATTAACGCTGTACGAAGACTGCAACGCCGTCAATTTATACAACTTATTGAGAATGATGCTGGCATTGGCATCACGCTTAACGTCAATGACGATACGCATACCTGTACGGTCGGACTCATCGTTCACATTTGAAATACCTTCAATCTTTTTATCAATGGCTAAATCGGCAATGTTTTTGATAAGCTCGGCTTTATTCACCATATAGGGAATTTCATTCACAATAATTTTTTCGTGTCCTGAAGCCGTTGTCTCTATTTCGGCTTTTGAGCGGATGACGACACGTCCTCTACCCGTTTCAAATGCCTCTTTTACTCCGGCATAACCGTAAATTATGCCGCCGGTCGGGAAATCGGGCGCCTTGATATAGTGCATCAAGTCGGCAATTTCAATATCTCTGTTGTTGATATAGGCAACGGTTGCATCAATCACTTCGGAAAGGTTGTGCGGCGGCATATTAGTTGCCATACCCACTGCTATTCCCGAAGCGCCATTCACCAGAAGATTGGGCAAACGGCTTGGCAATACGGAGGGTTCTTTGGTGGTTTCGTCGAAGTTCGGAACAAAATTAACCGTATTTTTGTCAATATCACGCAAAATTTCTTCTGCCATTTTTTGCAAACGCGCCTCTGTATAACGCATGGCAGCGGGCGAATCACCATCAACGGAGCCGTAGTTTCCCTGCCCATCCACCAGAGGATACCTCAGAGACCATGGCTGAGCCATACGCACGAGTGTCATATAAATGGATGAATCGCCGTGAGGATGGTATTTACCCATAACATCTCCGACGATACGCGCCGATTTCTTATAAGGTTTATCGGAAGTATTGCCTAACTCGTTCATGCCGTACAACACTCTGCGATGAACGGGTTTAAAACCGTCTCTAACATCGGGCAAGGCGCGTGAAACGATCACTGACATTGAATAGTCAATGTAAGCCGTTTTCATCTGATCCTCAATATTGATCTGTATAAGTCTTTCTTGTTCAATCATCTATAAAAATATTTGTGTCAAAAAATTGCGCACGAAGGTACTACTTTTTTTTGATTCCGCAATGTATTTTCCAAAAGAGATTCAGAAAAATTTTGAAGAGACAAATGAGATGGATGCAGCTTACTAAATCGAGAATGATTTAATGCCCCATTTAGGCAGGGCTTCCATTAATTTTTTGGAATCTTTCACGCCAACAACGGTGGCGGCATCGTCTTTGCCAACTGCTTTTGTATTCTATGTTTTGAGATTCGGACATAATGTTTTAATCAACTATTTTCATTTTCGTTATCTCTTTTAGGCAACGCAGTATTTGGAATAAATTGTATTTTATCAACCCAATGATTTTTTACTCCAAATTCGTGTTTTGCCAACCCTTTTTTAATCATTAGCCCAATTTCCCTTAATTCGTTTTCGTTTACAAATGCAAAACGGTATTGTGCGCGAAGCGCATTAACAATATCGTACAAGTAAAATGAATCTTTCGGCAAGGCAACAATGTATTTATCAATTTGTTGTCTCCATTCTCGTGGTCTTCCGAAAATAATTAAAAGGGCTAATTGGTGTTTTATGAGAGGATTGTATTCTTTCTCGAAACGGTCGTACAACAGAGGTCCTATTTTTCCTGAATAAATATCATCTCTGAAAAACCCAACTACATTCGTTAGATTGACAAAAATGACTGTTCGTAATCTTTCTTTGAAAGTATTACCAAAATTTCCGTTTAACATAAAATTTGCACCTGCAAACCCTGCGTTACCTCTTGCCGCTAAAACAGGTGCTAATGCAAATAAAACTTTTGATAGTTGCAGCCAACTGCGTAAAATTTCATTTAACAGTTCTTTCTTTAATTCGGGGTCGGCATAATCGCTGTTTCTTAATGCTCGTGAAGTTGCTTTAATTTCTTGCATCAGATTATATAAAGAGTATTCCTCAAAGATATTTTGAATAGTAACAAGTTGTTTGTATGGGCG
>JAISXJ010000172.1 GCA_031270565.1 Prevotellaceae bacterium | reverse complement strand
AGGCGTTGCCGCTGTGTTTTATTGCCTCCACTGCTCCTCGTCTCTGACGAGGAGTCAGTTGGTCGGTCGTTTTTAACGACCTGTCTCGTTACAAACGAGATTACCATTTACCCCTCGTTGCAAACGAGGGGGAGTAAAACTGATAACTGACAACTTAATTATATCTATCAATTAATTTAAAATGTGTTTTTTATGAAAACTAATCAATTTATTTTCGCTGTGCTTACAGCAGCATTTTTAAGCGTCGCCAATTATGCTGCGGCGCAGGTAACTATCGGCGGGGGGAATTCGCCCGTAGCAGGCGCTATACTTGACTTGAACAGCACAGCCAAAGGCGGGCTACTGCTATCTAACGTAAGTATTGTTGACTTGGGACAGATTCCCGAAAACGCACCCAATGTATTTCCGGGCATAAGCGGCGCTACCACTGAACAAAAACAGGCGTTGGCGGGGATGATTGTCTGGAACACCAACGATTCCCTTGCGCCTAACGGAGATGGTCTCTATCTCTGGGACGGTAACAAATGGAATTATACGGGAGGTAGCGATGGACTGGCTATTCTGCCTCCTCCTCCTACTCCTCCTCCTCCCGTTCCCATTTCTGCGCCAACGATGTGTTCCAATCCTGTGCCTGATGTTACTTTTTCGCACTATAATCTTGGCGCAGACACTAACCAGTTTAACACTGGTGAATATGCCACTCTCAGTCCGGCGAAACAACAGATTAGATATCTTGCTGACTGCACCCCTGACGAGGCTGTTAATGTTTGGGGCGACCTCTACCAGTGGGGACGTATTGCTGACGGACACGAAAAACGAGATGCGCCTCTTTTTGGAACTGTCGGAATATGTCCTAACGGGCAGTTAGATGATAACGGGCAAATAGCATTCGGTACATCCAGATACGGACACTTTATTGAGGGGAAAGACGAATCTATCGACAACAACGATTATAATTGGCGTTCACTAAAGATAGACCTTTGGGGTAACGGCAAATTATACACTGTTGGACAAACAGACAATCAAGGCGGCGTTTTTTACAACGGAAACTATTATCAAAACACAGTCCGGTTAATGTCTCAGAACGACCCCTGTCCCACCGGCTGGCGTGTTCCTACCCAAGATGAATGGGAACGGCTTTTTAATTACGACTGTAAGCCGAATACTACCGGTGGCAACATAGCTAGTATACCTACTGCCGGTAAGACTACTACTACTCGCGGTACTGGCAATGAATTAACATGGGTATCTGTCAGTGGTGGTAAAGCCAATATTAATTGGGCAAATACAAAAGGTAACACTGGCGGTCACGCTGTTTACAAAACAGCTGACTGGGAGGAAGCTATTGGTGCCAGTGGTTACTTTTATAACGTAAATTGGTCTTCTACCGATAAAAGACTTTACGACGCTGCTGCCCCCGAGCCGCTCCTCTTCTTGCCTGCCGCCGGGCGGCGCTATTTTGACAATGGTTGTTCAGTCGAAAACTTAAGCCTCTACGGGCACTACTGGAGCAGTACAAATTACGACAACACCAAAAGAATGATCCTGTATTTTAACAACACGGGCTTGTATCCGGATCTATTTAGCTATTATAGTACGTACGGTTGTAGCGTGCGGTGCGTGAAAGAATAAGCCTTCGCCAAATAAAAAAGCAAAAGCCCTCAGCAACGGGGGCTTTTTTAGTTTTTAGCTATTAGAGTGTAGTTATTAGTGAATAATGCAGTTCCGCAGGGACAAATCTCTGTGTAACTCTGTGAAACCTCTGTGCTTCTCTGTGAAATTCAGCAGCGAGAGTTACCAAGTTTTCTTATTGCACGGAGTTATACAGAGAACACACAAAGAGACACAGAGAAATAAAAGCCAAAAAAAACATTGTTCACTATTCGTTATTCACTATTCATTCTTTTTATAGCGCCTCAAAAAGAGAATTAACCTTTGTTTTTTGCCGTGTCGCAGGAGACAATATTTTAACTAACTTTGCGAGGCTTTTTAAGCAGGGTCTATTACAGAACAATAATTATGTATAAACTTGTTATTTTCGATCTTGACGGAACGTTGATTGATTCGGTAAACGATTTGGCAATAGCTACCAACCGAGCGCTTGCCGCCTGCGGCTATCCGGTTCATCCGACCGACGCTTACCGGCATTTCGTGGGCAACGGCATCAACAAACTTTTAGAACGCGCCCTGCCCGAAGGGTACAAATCGCCGGAAAATATCTCCGAAGTCAGGAAACTGTTTTTGCCTTATTATACCAGTCACGGCACGGAACATACCGCTCCATATACAGGTATCGTTCCAATGCTGATGGGGTTGCAGTTACTGGGCGTTCGTCTGGCAATTGCATCGAATAAATATCACGTCATCACCGAGCAGATGGTACCTCATTTTTTCCCGACCATCAACTTTGAAACGGTCATCGGACAGCGCGATAACATTCCCCCAAAACCCGATCCCGCTATTGTTGAGGATATTCATCAACGCACCAAGGTTGCCAAATCCGATACGCTCTACGTGGGAGACACCGTTATTGACATCGAAACCGCCCGCAACGCCGGTCTGGATATGGCAGCCGTTACGTGGGGCTTTCGCCCCAAAGCAGAACTTAAAGCCTATTCGCCCAAATATTTAATAGATTCTCCTAAAGGAATCATCTCACTCTTTTTATAAATAATATATTATGAAACCCGAAGTTACAAGGCATTTTATGTATTACGGTCTGATTGTCGGACTGGTTTTTTGTTTAAACTTTTTTCTCTCTACACGCACAGGCGCCTTGGCGCTGTCTCTTTCGTGGATGATAACGCTTGCCATTCCCGTGATTGTTACCCGTATGGCTATTCACTGTCGAGAGCGTGTTCTTGACGGTGTCATCTCTTACGGTACGGCATTAATCTACGGTATTCAACTCTTTTTCTACGCCTCGCTTCTCTCGGGGGCGTTCCGGTATGTCTACTGTCAATGGCTGGCGCCCGACTTTTTGCCGAATCAGGTGAACAGTGCACTCTTATTAGTAGAACAAATGGGACTGACAGGTCTGATTGAATCGAACGGCATGACTATGAACCAATACGCAGAGGCGTTACGGAGTATGTTCACACCGGTTAATATGTCGCTGATGGCGCTTGTCATCAACTGCCTCGCAGGGCTGTTGGTGTCGCTGGTAACGGCGGCAATTGTGAAGCGCGATAAAAACAGTGTTCAACATAACAACTGATATTTATGGATATTTCTATTGTAATCCCTCTTTATAACGAGGCGGAATCGCTGCCGGAACTGCACCGGTGGATAAGGCAGGTGATGCATGTTACAGGCTTTTCATACGAAGTAATTTTTGTGAATGACGGCTCTACAGATAACTCATGGCAGGTGATAAAGTCGTTGCACGGGCAGTTTGAAGAGGTACACGGCATTCGTTTGCGCCGTAACTACG
Organism: Prevotellaceae bacterium; assembly: GCA_031270565.1. Classification (GTDB taxonomy): domain Bacteria; phylum Bacteroidota; class Bacteroidia; order Bacteroidales; family Paludibacteraceae; genus F0058. The sequence goes on along the minus strand of JAISXJ010000172.1, from coordinate 5,254 downwards.
GCAAATCACCTGCGCTCTACTGCGGGTTTGAGCGTGCACAGGGCAATGTGGTTATCACCATGGATGCCGACCTGCAAGATTCCCCCGATGAAATCCCTGAACTCTATCGTATGATAACGGAAGAAGGCTACGACGTTGTGTCGGGATGGAAAAAGAATCGGCACGATAATATGTTGACCAAAAATATTCCCTCCAAAATATACAATGCTACCGCCCGCCGCGTTACGGGACTGACACTGCACGATATGAACTGCGGACTGAAAGCCTATCGGCGCGAAGTGGTTAAAAACATCGAAGTCTATGGAGAAATGCACCGTTATATTCCCTATCTGGCGAAAAATGCCGGCTTTACACGCATTGGCGAGAAGGTTGTGGAACACCGTAAACGGCAGTTTGGAAAAACAAAGTTCGGTATGAGTCGCTTTGTTTATGGCTATCTCGACCTGTTTTCTCTCTGGTTTCTTAACCGTTTCGGCAAACAGCCGATGCACTTCTTCGGGCTCTGGGGTAGCGTGATGTTTGTAACGGGCTTTATTGCCGTTTGCGTGGTGGGAGGCATAAAACTGAAAGCCATTTACGGAAGTTATCCCGCACCTCTTGTAACAGATACACCCTATTTCTACATTGCCCAAACTATGATGTTGCTCGGAACACAGATGTTTCTGGCGGGCTTTCTCGGCGAATTAATCGCACGTAACGCCAATGAACGCAACCATTATCACGTGTCGGAAGAATTATTTTAACTGTAAATATTATCATGATGCATACTTGGATTGATATTGTCATTTTCCTTATTCCGTCAACAGCGGCGGCGCTGATTGCCTATTGGATTATCAACCGTCCCGTACGTATTGAAAAGGTCAAAACACAGCTTAACCGCGAAGAGCAGTTAGTGAAAACCCTGACGCCTGTCCGGTTGGCGGCTTATGAGCGGCTGATTCTCTTTCTCGAACGAATCACCCCCACGCAGATGTTGCCTCGGGAAATGCACAACGACATGACCGCCCTTGACCTGCAAATAACGCTGCTGAAATGTATTCGCAACGAGTTTGAACATAATGTCTCACAACAGCTTTATGTCGGTAAAGCGGTCTGGGAAGAGATAATAGCAGCCAAAGAGAGCATCACGGAGTTGATTACCGTGAGCGCTACAAAGGTATCGCTGAATGATTCCGGCATCAAACTGGCGCAAATCATCGTGGCGACTTACTCATCGGCAAATACCACGGCGTGTGAAGCGGCAAAAGAACTGCTTGGAGAAGAATTACGGAGATTGATTAATGAATAACTTGACATCCTCCCCACCGTACATTCACAAGGCATGCTCGGTACGTACAACGATGCTGCACGTGCTTTTGGCATTGCTGCCTGCGTATGCTATGGCGTTGCTGTATTTTGGACTGGGCGCACTCATCGTAAGTCTTTTCGCGGTGATATGCTGTGTGGGGTTTGAGTGGGTAATTTGTCGGGCGCTGTTGAAAACGCCTTCATCGACAGGCGATTTATCGGCGGTTGTTACGGGCGTGTTGTTGAGTTTCAATTTGCCGTCGAATCTGCCTCTGTGGATGGTGGCGATTGGTGCATTAGTGGCGATTGGTATAGGGAAAATGAGTTTTGGCGGCTTGGGACAGAATATCTTTAATCCCGCTCTGGTGGGACGGGTGTTTCTGCTGCTTTGCTTCCCCGTGCAGATGACCTCCTTTCCCCGTCCGCTTGGTCTGTGGGACATTCATGCCTCCTATATTGATGCCGAAACGGCTGCCACACCACTCTATTATATCAAGTGGGCAGCGCAGACCATTCCCGACAAAATGGATTTATTGTGGGGTAATATCGGAGGGTCAATGGGAGAGGTCTCGGCAATTGCGCTGATAGCAGGCGGCATCTATCTGCTTGGGAAACGCATAATCACGTGGCACATCCCAACGACCATCCTCGCAACCGTAGCGCTGCTGACCACGTTACTGCATCTGATAAATCCGGCGCAGTTCGTTGCCACAGCCGATATTCATTTACTCACGGGAGGTGTATTGCTGGGCGCTTTCTTTATGGCTACCGACTACGTTACTTCGCCCATGACGCTGTTGGGTCAAAGTATCTACGGCATACTCATCGGGATTATTATCGTGGTTATCCGTGCGTTTGGGAATTATCCCGAAGGCGTATCGTTTGCCATTCTTTTGATGAATGGCGCCTCGCCATTGCTCAACAGACTTTGCCCGCCCAAACGCTTTTTAAAAAGACAATGAAATATTAAATTAAAGCAACGAGAAAGAGCGTTGAAAAATAAGGGAATCGAATAAAAATAATTAATTTATAATTTACAATTAAACAGATGAAACAATCGTCTATCTTACGAACTGTGGCAACCATTACTTTGGCATTCCTGCTGACAGGCGGGTTGACATGGTTTGCTCACGCCCGTATGCAAACTGTCGCCGAAGGCGCGCATACTTTGGCGTTCCTGCTGACGGGCGGGTTGACACGGTTTGCTCACTCTCGTATGCAAACTGTCGCCGAAGGCGCGCAAAGCTCCGCGCAGGAACAACTGTTCCAACGGGTACTGCCCGCATATTCTCGTCTGGAAGCGCCTGAAACCATCAACGGGATGCAAATTTATCGCGCCTACAATGGCGAAACGCTTGTCGGTACGGCAGTGGAGGCTTCGGGGCGGGGATTCAACAAAGAGATGCGACTGCTTGTCGGATTTGACAAGGCGGGAGCAGTCGTCAGCTACGAAATCCTCGAACATTACGAAAGTGAAGGGTGGGGCGATGCGGTGTTGACATGGTTTAAGGGCAAGGAGAAAACTCGGTCAATCATTGGACAAAAGCCTGCCACGCCACTAAAACTTGTGGATGATGGCGGCAGCATCGACGGCATCACTTCTGCAACCTACACCTCGCGCTATTTTCTGGCAATCATCAACAAAGCCTATCAGGTGTCTGTTGGCAACAACAGTGAGCCGGATGCTGTTTCGGGAGCGACACCTTAAAAATAATCCGGTATGCGTCCTCTACACTTTTTTACGGAAAGTATCATTCGGAAAAATCCCGTTTTTGTTATGCTGTTAGCGCTTTGTCCGGCGGCAGGAATGAGCGCTTTCCTGTCCGACGCCCTGATGCTTGGCGGACTGACGTGCGGGGTATTGTTATTTGCCGAAATGCTGATGGCGCTGTTGCGGAAAGTAATTGTACCGCAAGCGCGTCTAACGGTCTGTCTGATGATAGTAGCATTTCTCGTAACGGTTGCGGATATGATGATGCAGGCTTGTCTGCCTGTGCAACGGGAACGGTTAGGGTTGTTCCTGCCGCTGATTACCGTCAACTGTATGGTGCTGCACGGTATGAATTTCGCTGCACGCCATACGGTGAGCGCCGCGCTGTGGCACGCTCTCGGAACGGGTATTGGTTTCTGGCTTGTTATGGCGCTTGTGGGAACGGTACGCGAGTTGCTTGGCTCCGGTTCGCTGTTTGGGTATGTCATTTATCCGTCACAATTCACCATACCGGTTATAGCGGGAGCATCGGGAGCGTTGCTGGTTCTGGGCTGCCTGATGGCGTTGTTCAACCATCTGCTGCCGGAAAAACGAACGCCCGCAATCCCTAAATATGTTGACCCGTAAAACACTTCAGATACTATGACCTATTTCGCGCTCATCTTCACGGCTGTCTTTATAAACAATATGGCGCTGACACAATTTTTTGGTGTCGGCATATTGCTGTTTGCTCCCGACAATCAGAAACAATCGCTGTGGCTTTCTGCGGCATTAGTTGTGATAACAACGCTTTCCGCTGCCGTGTGCTATCTGCTTGACATTTTGTTGCGTGTATGGGACGTGCACTTCTTGACGTTACTGATAGACGTGACGGTGATAGCAATCATTGTGGAGGCGGCAGTGTTTGTGCTTCGCAGGATAGCAAAATCCTGCTTCTCGAAGAAGCAACCACTTGCAGGCTGGTTTGTCTCTAACGCAACAATCCTTGCCGCAGTCAATCTTGCCACGCAGTCGGACTATACTTTTTCGGGCGCATTAGCCAGCGCCGCGTCGGCAGCAGCGGGAGTATTGTTGGTGATGGCGCTCTTTACGGCTATCCGGCAACAACTTCTTTTAGCCGACGTACCTCCGTCATTCAGGGGTGCACCGATTGAACTGGTGACGCTTGGCATACTGGCTATGGCATTTGCAGGATTTTTAGGTATATCATAACCCAGTAAATATAAACATAATTGTCATACAATAATTTTATTATTTATGGTTTGCAGACGGGGAAAAAAAATATTGATAAAAAAATACCGAAAATATTTGGCACATAAAAAAAAAGCCGTACCTTTGTCGCCGGATTTAGCGTAATGCGAAAGTAGCTCAGTTGGTAGAGCACGACCTTGCCAAGGTCGGGGTCGCGGGTTCGAGTCCCGTTTTTCGCTCTATGAGGCAGCAGAGAGCCGCCTCTTTTGTTCTCACAGAGAGTTTGCCCAAATGGCGGAATTGGTAGACGCGTTAGTTTCAGGGACTAGTAATCGTAAGGTTGTGCAGGTTCGAGTCCTGTTTTGGGCACCGTTTGTTTTCATAAAGTCAGCATTTTATAAGTTTTGTACAATAGTGCAGAATTAAGATAAGGTAAATGCTGCTCCCGTAACAGGCTTTTTTAGCCGGTTTTTTTATTTACGGGAAACTAAAAAAAGCCCCGTGAGGGGCTTTTTTAGTTTGGTATAGATGCGGAGGCTTATTCCTCCACACAACGCACACTGTAGCCGTACGACCGATCGTAGTTGGAGTTCGTGTTCTGGGTACTGTTGACGAAGTACATGCGGCGACCGGTATTTGCGAGAGCGGCAGCAGAGCTCCAGTAGTAGCCGTAGTAGCCACGGTTGCTCAACGTGCCATTGCCGCTGGTACGGAGGCCGGCAGCGGGCAAAACCAATGCGTCGCCGAATTTAATACCGTTGTCTTCATCGCCCGTAGTCCAGGTTAGTACAGTGCTGGTGTTCCAGCTCGTGCCACCGTCATTAGTGCGGGATATGGTGTTATTGTCAAGCACACCTGCCCATTCGGTGATTGTAGGCACGCGCCAACCGGTAGGGCAGGGATTTTGGGTAACCATGTCCCAGTTAGCAGTTCCTGAAACAGAGCCATTCCAGCCTGGAACTGCGCCCGAGTTAGACAGGTTGTCTGCCTGTGACAATGCCTCAGTTCCAATGCCGAACTGGTACATCGCCCCGTGAATCTCCGCCGCAGGCGTAAACGGGTCTG
>JAISXJ010000122.1 GCA_031270565.1 Prevotellaceae bacterium | reverse complement strand
ATGGAATTTGCATAGGTGGATGTTACCGTGTTGATGGTATTCGGTGTTGTCAATGAAGGTGTACTGGGAAGACAAGTAATCAAGTTATTACCATTTCCGCTAATAGCATAAAATATCCCATTGCTACCACATCCGGAACCAGTTGATCCACGATATAGAACTCCAAACTGGTTATTTGCGTTATTACCTCCATAAAAAAAGATAATTCTCTGTGTCCCATCAGTTGGATTAAACATAGTCTCCGGCGTTCTGAATATCACCTCAACCGTTCTGGGCTCAGCAACTTTAGGATAAGTAGATGGGAAAGTTGCATTATAAAAAGACTGCCCGTTATTCGAAGCCTTAAAGCCGTTATTTAGCCATTCTCCGGTGCCGGCGCCTCTGGGAAGCACAAATGCGTTCTTCAAGTCCTTCCAACCTGTTGAAGCGACAGAACTGTGAGCATTGTCTCCTGCTCCGGTATTGTTTATGCCGTCATAATGTGCCACCAGACCATCATCTATATATTCGCTTGTTGCTGCGTACGGGAAAATATCATCGCTAAGAATACGAATCAAGCCGCCGGTAGCTGCTGGCAGGGAGGCTGGATAAACGTTTCTTGCGTTGAATGTAATCTTGCTCTCCGAAAGCGACAGACAGTTGTCAAGCACCACTTTCATCTCTTGATTGTCTCCGGCAGGAATGGCGGTTGTTGCCAGAGTTTCCGTTTCAGTCGTGTCGAGCAAGACATCATTCAGATACCAGTAGAAAAACTGCGTATCGTCGTCAGGATTTGTTACCTCAAAAGTAATAGCCTCACCCCTCAGAACGGTATCTATATCCTGACCCGGAATATCAAGGGTCGCTACTTGGGCAGCTTTGACCTGATAATCCTTACCAGCCTTGAGCCAGCAGTTGCCATCCCAGACATAAACGCCCAGACAGAATTTTGCATTGGTGTTGTAAACGATAGCGCCTGTAAAATCAAGGTTTATATCATCATTTACATCTGCATCGATGCCCGGAAAGAGGTTAGTACCGGTTGGAATCTTCTCCAAATCGGTAATACTTACATTTGAGAGCGCCAACCCGCCTTTGGTCGTGCTGTTCAAATCCAGAATCGTACCGGCTTTTGGCAGGTCGCTGCCGCCAATCGTTACCTGCGCCGCAGCATAATTGGCGACACTTAGAAATGCAGCTGCGAAAGTAGCGAAAAGAAAGAAATTAGATTTCATAACAGTAGTATTTAAATTGTGATAAAATAATAATCGTTGTTTTGCTTTTATTTCTCTGTGTCTCTCTGTGAGTTTTCTGTGTAACTCTGTGTTATAAAACAGACAGCGGCAACCCTCCAGACCATTCCGGAAATTTGCCGTTATATATGTATATGGCGAAAAGACGCAAAGAGACTTTGCGTTGTTAAGCGTAAATCGAAAAGTCTTTAATAAATGATAAACCCTTGAACACAAGGAGTTAAGGCGAATACGGGGGGGGGCTTTTGTAACGAACTTACTTTTAGCCGGTTAAACCGTCTAAACTGCAAAAATGGTAAATATAGAATCCCAGATGTAAGCATCGCTTTGAGTTGATTTTAGATGTTTATAAGAACGGGGCAAAGATAATACTTTTTTAGTGAATAATGAACAATGAAAAATATTTTTTTAGAGTTTAGTTATTAGTTATTAGTTATTCATTCTTCGTTATTCACTAACAACTACTAACTACACTCTACTAACTATAAACTAAAAAAACTACACTCTAAACTCTAAAAACTAAAAAAAAGGTGTACCTTTGCGCTCTCAAAAAAAGATTTATTTTCAACTGTTTATACTATGGCAACAACTGCTGATTTTAAGAACGGTATGTGTCTTGATATTGATGGACAATACTATTTTATCGTGGAATTTCTACATGTAAAGCCGGGTAAAGGTCCGGCTTTTGTTCGGACAAAGCTCAAAAATGTTACAACGGGGCGCGTGATTGATAAAACGTGGTCGTCCGGTGTAAAGGTCGAGGAGGTACGCATTGAACGCAGAGCCTATCAGTTTCTTTACAAGGACGAGATGGGTTGTAATCTGATGAATAGCGAAACGTTTGAGCAAATTTCCATTCCGGAAACGGTGATTAACGGCGCTGAATTTATGAAGGAGGGCGACACGCTTGAAGTGGTCATACACGCAGGCTCAGAGACCGCTCTCTATGCCGATATGCCTACCCATGTCATTATGGAGATAACCTATACGGAGCCGGGCATCAAGGGCGACACCGCTACCAACACTCTCAAACCGGCAACCGTCGAAAATGGCGCTACAGTGCGTGTGCCGCTGTTTATTTCCACCGGCGAGAAAATCAAAATTGATACCCGCGACGGCTCTTATGTAGAGCGTGCCAAAGCGTGATTTAATATTTCGCAAAAAAAAGTATACCTTTGTCGCGGAGTTTATTAAACATATTGTCTAACCTTTAAAAGAAAAAAAATGGAAGAATTCAATCCGCAGATTGAAGAAATCGTACAGGAGAATCCGCCTGTAATTCCGGTTGTTACTAACGAATTTGATTGGGATGCGTACGAAAAGGGTGATGTTGTTTCGCAGGAAACCAAAGCGGCAATCACTGCTCAATACGATGACACGCTTAGTCAAATTCGAGACAAAGAGATCGTGAACGGCACAATCATTTCGATTAACAAACGCGAAGTGGTGATTAACATCGGCTTTAAATCCGATGGCGTTATTCCGATGTCAGAGTTTCGCTACAATTCCGACCTCAAAGTAGGTGATACCATAGAGGTATTTATTGAAAATCAAGAGGACAAAAAAGGGCAGTTAATCCTCTCGCACAAAGCCGCTCGCACTGCCCGCGCGTGGGAACGTGTAACGCAGGCTCTTGAAACTGAAGAAGTTGTTCAGGGATACATTAAATGCCGTACCAAAGGCGGTATGATTGTTGAGATTTTTGGCATTGAAGCCTTTTTGCCCGGCTCTCAAATTGATGTGAAACCTATTCGCGACTACGATTTGTTCGTTGATAAAACGATGGAATTTAAAGTTGTGAAAGTTAATAATGAGTATAAAAACGTCGTTGTATCGCACAAGGCGCTCATTGAAGCCGAACTGGAACAACAACGAAAAGAGATTATCTCAAAACTGGAAAAAGGTCAGGTGCTGGAAGGTGTGGTTAAAAATATCACCTCCTACGGCGTATTTGTTGACCTTGGTGGTGTTGATGGCTTGATTCATATCACTGACTTGAGTTGGGGTCGCGTTAGCCGTCCCGAAGAGGTCGTTACTTTGGATCAGCAAATGAATGTTGTTATTCTTGATTTTGATAACGAAAAGAAACGCATTGCTCTTGGTCTCAAACAACTCACACCGCATCCGTGGGATGCACTTGACGCAAACATCAAAGTGGGTGACAAGCTGAAAGGGAAAGTGGTTGTTATGGCTGATTATGGCGCATTTGTTGAAGTGTTGCCCGGTGTAGAAGGGTTGGTTCACGTCTCTGAGATGAGTTGGAGTCAACATCTTCGCAGCGCACAGGATTTCCTCAAAGTGGGCGACGAGGTTGAAACAGTTATCCTGACATTAGACCGTGAAGACCGTAAAATGTCATTAGGCATTAAACAGTTAAAAGTCGATCCATGGCAGGATATTACCTCAAAATACGCTGTTGGAAGCAGACATTTTGCTAAAGTGCGTAACTTTACAAGTTTTGGTGTGTTTGTTGAAATCGAAGAAGGAATTGATGGACTAATCCATATTTCGGATTTGAGTTGGACAAAAAAGATAAAACACCCGTCGGAGTTTACACAGATAGGTTCCGAAATAGAGGTGGTTGTACTGGATATTGATAAGGATAACCGCCGTTTAAGTCTTGGACACAAACAACTGGAAGAAAACCCGTGGGATGTGTTTGAAACAATCTTCACTGTCAACAGTATTCACGAAGGCACTATCGTAGAATTGCTTGACAAAGGCGCGGTTGTAGCGCTTCCTTACGGTGTGGAGGGTTTTGTTACCCCCAAACATTTGGTTAAGGTAGATGGTACGCCTGCCAAAGCAGAAGAAAAATTGCCGTTCAAGGTGATTGAATTTAATAAAGATTCCAGACGTATTATTCTCTCGCACAGTCGTATTCACGAAGCCGAACAGAAAGCCGCATCAGGCGAATCTGTGGTGGAAAAACCGCACGAGAAAAAGAAAAGGAACATCAAAAAAGACGATCAACTGGTTTTAGAAAAAACCACGTTAGGCGACATTGAGGCGCTTTCGGAGTTGAAAGATCAAATGGTGGCTACGGCAGCTCAAAAGTTAATTGCAGAAGAAAAAAGAAAGAAAACTGCGAAAATAGCGAAACCTGCCAAGGTAGAAGCATCTGTTGAGGTCGTTGAAACGACAGAAACGGTGGAAACTCCTGTAAAAGAGGAGAAGCCTGAAAAGGCTGCAAAAGCTAAAAAAGTTGCAAAGGTGGAAGAACCCGTAGCGGATGAAACGGCAGAAGCGGCAAATCCCATTGAGGAAGCCCAAAAACCTGCCAAAAAAACCTCTGCCAGAAAAAAAACGGATGTTTCGGATAACACAACCGAAGCATAACACAGTACATTGTTTCAACAATGCAAACAGTAAGGCTGCCCGTCGGGCAGCCTTACTTGTTTTTTATCCTCTGAACAGTAACGGTGATTCTTTTGTCGGGACTGCCATTATTCTGCTACGCACCGCACGCTACAGCCGTACGCACGATAAAGGCTCGTACCAAAATACGCGTTGTTGTAGAACTGCATGAAAACACTGTTGTTTCCTGTAACTGTACTACACCAGTAGTACCCGTATAGGCCGTACGAGGAAAACGAACCAGATCCATTAAGGCGGAACCCGGCGGCAGGAAGGAAGAGGAGAGGCTCGGGGGCAGCAGCATCGTAAAGTTTTTTATCGGTAGAAGACCAATTTACGTTATAAAAATAGCCGCTGACTTCTGTAGTAGCAGCAGTCCAGTCAGATGCTTTATATAGAGCTTGACCGCCCCACCGCCAATCACTGCCACTCCAATTAGTACTTACTTTACCATCCTCGACAGATATCCATGTCAATTCATTGCCAGTACCGCGAGTAGTAGTAGTCTGACCGGTAAGAGGTATAGTAGTTATGTTGCCGCCGGTAGTATTCGGCTTACAGTCGTAATTACCAAGCCGTTCCCATTCGTCTTGAGTAGGAATACGCCAGCCGAAAGGGCAGGGGTCATTGACGGTTTTAACCGGTTTTTGATAAAATCCTCCCAAACCATCCGGCACAGCACCACCATCAGCAGAACCAAAGTCATAATTAACTAACTGACCGTTACCCAAAAGGTCATCCTTTTTTGGAGTGCGCCAATCGCGAGGATCGGAATTATGTTTTATAAATTTGCCAACAGCTCCGCTGGCAGCACTTGGCTGACCATTATCATCTACATCAGAAATAGCGCCGTTTTGCGTACTGTTGTCATTAGTCGGAAAGTTTTCGCTGGTACGTTTTTCGTGTCCGTCAGCCACACGTCCCCACTGGTAGAGGTCGCCCCAAACATTAACAGCATCGGCATGGGTGCAGTCAGCAAGATATCTAATCTGTCGTTTTGCCGGACTGAGAGCGGCATATGCACCAGAATTAAACTTGGTAGTATCCGCGCCAAGATTATATTGCGAAAAAGTAACGGCAAAGTCAGCAGACAAGCACGAAGGAGCAGAAATGGTAACGGCAGGAAGCGGAACTGGAAGCAGAATAGCCAGTCCATCGCTACCACCCGTATAATTCCATTTGTTACCGTCCCAGAGATAGAGACCGTCTCCGTTAGGCGCAAGGTAATCGTTGGTGTTCCAGACAATCATCCCCGCCAACAACTGAGGATTGGAAATAGCGCTCGCGTTGGGGAAAGAAGTGGGGATGTCGTTCAATGCTGTCAGCTCTACATTCGAGAGCAGTAGCCCGCCTTTGGTGGTACTATTCAAATCCAGAATAGCGCCTTTTGTAGGTTCTACACTGCCACCCATTGTTACCTGCGCTGCAGAAAAGGATGCGCCGCTCAAAAATGCTGCTATGAGTGCAGCGAAAAAAAATTGATTAGTTTTCATAAAAAACACATTTTAAATTAATTGATAGATATAGTTGAAATATAAAAAGTCAATTGTAATAGCGTCTTTTTGCGTTCTTTGCGTATTCCTTGTGTCTTTGTGGTAAAAATATTAAACCACAAAGAGCACAAGACTTGTCCCGCCAAAGCGGGAGATTTTTTCACAAAGAGCACAAAGGCATTAACCATTGATATTGAAACTGATTGTTTTCTCCCCCTCGTTTGCAACGAGGGGTAAATGGTAATCTCGTTTGTAACGAGACAGGTCGTTAAAAACGACCGACCAACTGACTCCTCGTCAGAGACGAGGAGCAGTGGATGCAATAAAGAACAACGGCAACGCCTCCGAAAATTCCGGAAGATTGCCGTTACAGATGTATATGGCAAGGAAACGCAAAAAGACTTCGCGTTGTTAAGCGTAAATCGAAAAGTCTTTAATAAATGATAAGCCCTTGAATACAAGGAGTTAAGCTGAATGCGGG
>JAISXJ010000098.1 GCA_031270565.1 Prevotellaceae bacterium | reverse complement strand
AGCCGCAAACGCCTGAAAGAACTTTTTAGCGAAAATCTGTTTTCAGGAAATACCGACAAAGAATCGAAAGCGACAAATGACCTCGACAATTCTTTTCTTGAAAAATTCCGAAATTTAGTGGAACAAAATCTTGCCGATTCCGAACTGAACGTGGAAGATTTAGGGCAGCAAATCGGGCTTTCGCGCACCCAACTCTACCGAAAACTCAAATCGCTGACCGGCTATTCGCCCAACGAATTATTGCGGATTATCCGTCTCAAACGCGCCTATCATTTGCTTTCAACCACCGAACTGTCCATTTCGGAAGTAACTTACGATGTTGGTTTTACCGCACCGTCTTACTTCGCCAAATGTTTTAAAGACTACTACAACGAAAGCCCTACCGATTTTCTGAAACGGGTACGATGACGTAAAATATATACTTGCCGTTTTCATTTCTGTTATCTTACGCAACATATCTTACAGCCCTCAAACGATGGTGGCATTAGAAATGCCATTTTAGAGGTTATATGACAAAAACAATCAAAACATTCCTCTTAACCGCATAAAAAAAAGCCGTATCTTTGCGTCGTTTTAGAGGCAGGAGTTGATTTGACCGCAGTCCTGCCAATTATTCATTAATTTATAACACTACACTGTAAACCGAATTATGGCTCCTAAAGATTTTATGTATCAACCGCCCTTTCCGTTGGAGAAAGATCACACCGAGTATTACCTTTTGACAACCGACTACGTGTCGCAGGTTCCGTTTGAGGATGAAACGATGCTCAAAATTGCTCCTGAAGGCTTAACCCTTATGGCGCGTACGGCGATGCGCGACTGTGCTTTTTTGCTGCGTCCTGCACATCAGCAACAGGTGGCGGCAATCTTTGCCGACCCCGAAGCCAGCGATAATGACAAATATGTGGCGTTAGCTATGCTACGTAATGCCGAAGTATCGGCAAAGGGCGTTTTGCCTTTTTGTCAGGATACCGGTACTGCTACCGTTGTCGCCAAGAAGGGACAGCGCGTCTGGACAAACTTCTGCGATGAAGAGGCTATCTCCAAAGGCATTTACGAAACCTATACGCAGGAAAATCTGCGTTATTCTCAAAATGCGCCTCTCACAATGTATGATGAGGTAAATACCGGCACGAATTTGCCCGCACAGATTGACATTCAAGCTACTGAGGGAGGCGAATATCACTTTTTATTTATGGCAAAAGGCGGTGGTTCGGCGAATAAATCCTATCTTTTTCAGGAGACCAAAGCGCTACTTAACCCATCCACGCTGGAGACCTTTCTTGTCGAAAAAATGCGTACACTGGGCACTGCTGCCTGTCCGCCCTATCATATTGCCTTTGTGGTTGGCGGTACGTCGGCGGATGTCTGCATGAAGACGGTCAAGCTGGCTTCTACCAAATATTATGACACGTTACCCACCACAGGAAATGCACTCGGACGCGCTTTTCGTGATACAGAGTTGGAAAACAAGTTGCTGAAAGCAGCCTGGGAATGTGGTTTGGGGGCGCAGTTTGGCGGCAAATATTTTGCGCACGATGTACGTGTCATTCGTTTGTCGCGGCATGGGGCGTCGTGCTGTGTGGGGATGGCAGTGTCCTGTTCGGCTGACCGCAACATTAAGGCAAAGATTAATCGCAACGGTATCTGGATAGAAAAACTTGAGGACAATCCGGGTAAATATATCCCGGAAGCATTATGTCAGGCGGGAGAAGGGGAGGCTGTCAAGATAGATCTCAATCAACCCATGACGGCTGTTCTCAAAGAACTGTCTAAATATCCGGTCTCCACGCGCCTTTCTCTGACGGGGACAATTGTTGTCGGACGGGACATCGCGCATGCCAAACTCAAAGAGTTGCTTGACGCGGGGAAAACATTGCCACAATATGTTAAGGATCATCCTATCTATTACGCCGGTCCGGCAAAGACGCCCAAAGGTATGCCGTCTGGCTCTTTTGGACCAACAACTGCAGGACGCATGGACTCGTATGTTGACCTGTTTCAGGAAAATGGAGGAAGTATGGTAATGATAGCCAAAGGCAATCGCAGTCAGATGGTAACTGATGCCTGCAAAAAGCATGGCGGCTTTTATCTTGGTTCCATTGGAGGGCCTGCAGCCATTTTGGCACAGGAGAGCATCAAACATGTCGAATGTCTGGAATATCCCGAACTGGGAATGGAGGCGATCTGGAAAATTGACGTAGTTGATTTCCCTGCTTTTATTCTTGTGGATGATAAGGGGAATGACTTTTTTAAACTGTTGAAACCTGTTTGTATCGGCAGTTGCCGGTAAATAACGAATAGTGAACAGGAAATAATTCTGTCCCACAGGGATAAATCTCTGTGTAACTCTGTGAAACCTCCCGCTTTGGCGGGACAAGTCCTGTGCTTCTCTGTGAAATTCAGCAGCGAGCGTTACCAAGTTTTCTTATTGCACGAAGTTATACAGAGAACACACAGAGAGACACAGAGAAATAAAAGCACGCAAAAATATTTTTCACTAAAAACTACACTCTAATAACTAATAACTAAAAAAAGTATTATCTTTGCCGCCGATATTATAAACATCTAAAATCAACTCAAAGCGATGCTTACATCTGGTATTCCATATTTACCATTTTTTCAGTTTAGACGGTTTAACCGGCTAAAAGTAAGCTCGTTACAAAAGCCCCCCCCCGCATTCAGCTTAACTCCTTGTATTCAA
>JAISXJ010000070.1 GCA_031270565.1 Prevotellaceae bacterium | reverse complement strand
TAATTAAAAAACGACTGGGACACCCAAAATGGTGTCCCAAAAAATCATAATGCCTGATTATAAATGCTTTACAAAATAGACTCGCCGAATTTAATGAAAAGCGACGAAGTCAGGAAATAACCGGTTCTTTTCAGGCAGGCTAATAACCGCAGGTCAGCGACCTGCGGTTATGCAAATCCAACGCCTGACGGCGTTTATTCATTCTTCAACTACACTCTAAACTCTAATAACTAAAAACTAAAAAAAGTTGTACTTTTGCGGTGGGGTAAATTCCCTGTTCTCCAAAAAGTAATCAACACTGTTTTAACATCATTCCAAGTATTCGTTTTAAAATGAAAAAAAGTCCCTTACAAATTGCACGGTCGTGGTATCTGCCCAAGACGCCCGCCGCCTTTCAAGGAAACATCGTACTGGCAGAAGGCGCTGCCACCGAATCGGTTGCCGACAGGCAAGCTATCAAAGCGCTGTTCCCCAACACTTATGGACTGCCATTGATTGAATTTCAGGCAGGCGCGGCTCCGGCACACAACCCCGTAAGCGTGGGCGTGATACTGTCCGGAGGACAGGCGCCGGGCGGTCATAATGTTATCGCGGGACTGTTCGACGGTCTGAAACGGCTCAACCCAGCCAATAAACTCTATGGCTTTCTGGGCGGTCCAAGCGGTCTGGTTGACCATAAGTACGTAGAACTGACAAAGGAAGTCGTTGATGAGTTTCGTAACACAGGCGGATTCGACATTATCGGGTCGGGACGTACCAAACTCGAAGACCCCGCACAGTTTGACAGAGGAATAGAAATCTGTCAAACACTTGGCATTAATGCCATTGTTATTATCGGAGGCGACGATTCCAACACCAACGCCTGCATATTAGCCGAATATTATAAACAGAAAGCGTGTAACATTCAGGTAATCGGATGCCCCAAAACCATTGACGGCGACCTGAAGAACAGCTTTATTGAAACGTCATTCGGGTTTGATACCGCCTGCAAAGTCTATTCCGAAATGATTGGAAACATTCAGCGCGATGCCAATTCTGCAAAGAAATACTGGCATTTTATCCGTCTTATGGGACGTTCGGCATCGCATATCACGCTCGAATGTGCGTTGTTAAGTCATCCGAACATCTGCATCATCTCGGAAGAGGTGGAAGCGAAAAACATGACGCTGTACGATATTGTCGAGAGCATTGTACAGGTGATTGTTACCCGCGCCGATGCCGGTATCAACTTCGGTACTATTCTTATTCCCGAAGGATTAATAGAATTTATTCCCGCAATGAAGCGGCTTATTGCCGAACTCAATGATTTGCTGGCAAACAACAGCGACTTTATGACCATGCCTACCGACGATGAAAAACGGCAATACATCAAGGGGTTGCTTTCGCCGGAATGCTGTCAGGTGTTTCGCAGTCTGCCCAAAGGCATTGCCCGTCAGTTGACGCTTGACCGCGACCCGCACGGCAACGTACAGGTGTCGCTTATCGAAACGGAAAAGCTACTCATCGAGATGGTCGCCAAGCGGCTGGCACAGCTTAAGGCGGAGGGCATCTACAAAGGCAAGTTTGCCTCAATTGCTCATTTCTTTGGCTATGAAGGTCGTTGCGCCATCCCGTCGAACTTTGACGCGGACTACTGTTATTCGCTCGGTTACACCACTGCGGTATTAATTGACGGAGGGAAAACAGGTTATATGGCTTCGGTACGCAATCTCACCGCACCCGCTTCGGAATGGATTGCCGGTGGCGTGCCTATTACCATGATGATGAACATGGAACGGCGACACGGACAGCTGAAGCCTGTCATCCAAAAAGCGCTGGTAAACCTTAATGGCGAACCGTTCAAATATCTTGAAACAAACCGTAAGGAGTGGGCTAACAATGAAATCAATTACGTATATCCCGGTCCGATACAGTATTTCGGTCCGCGTGAAGTATGCGATATGCCTACCTGTACCCTGCTGCTGGAGCATAACCAAAACATATAAAGAAGCCCCCAAAACCTGTTGGTTGCCTCCGGCTAAAAAATCCTTTCCCTTTTATATGCGTCGCCCTTATACGCCCGTATGCGATGACCTCATACGGGCGTATCAATGGACGTATGTGTAACAGCGTACAGATTCGACTACAAAAAAACGACTGCGGATTCACACCCACAGCCGTCCAGTTTATTAACTTCATTACTTCTTTACCTTAATAATCTCCGTTTTCTTTGCCATAAGCCGTATCTCACCAGCAACAGCATCATCGGCAGGACAGCATCGCCAATCGGTGCGTTGGGGTCGTGCAGCTCGGAAGAGTAAGAGGGCAAATTGATGCTACAAATGTAGTCATGGTATATTACAGACCGGTTGCGGCATTTTTACAATCAGGTGAACTTTGTATAACAATTCTCTTACAGGCTTCTCCTGTGTAACAGCAGCGTACAGATTCGACTGCAAAAAAAAAACGACTGCGGATTCACATCCTCAGTCGTCCCGCTTGTTAGCTTCATTATTTATTTACTTAACAATCTCCGTTTTCTTTTCCATAAACCGTATCCCGTCATCAACAATATCATCGGCAGGACAGCATCGCCAATCGGTGCATCGGGGTCGTGCGGCTCGGGAGGGTAGGAGGGCAGACCATCGTTCGCGTGCGGCTCATCAGGATATTGATATGGACCCAGCGAAAGCTCTCTGCTGAATGGTTCCAGTTCAGGCACATCGCTTTTGTCCGTCCGATACCCGTATGCCGATTTGTATGATTGCTGTTCCTGAGCTGTCAGACAGCCTAAAAATAGAGTGAATACAGCTATGATACAGTATAAATGTTGCCTGTCCATTGCTTTTTTTAATGTTAAACGTTTAATACAAAACCTTATATATCGACCGCGTATCGCCCGTCTGCACATAGAGCAGATAAACGCCACGCGCAAGCTGCGACAGGTCGAAATGCTCTGCGGCAGCAGGCAGGTCAAAGAGCTTGCGCCCGTTAACGTCCATAAGCGACAGATGCGTATCGGCAGGCTGTCCTTTTACCGTTAAAACAGTCTCCTGCACATAAACGGTGAACTGTTCTCCATCAGTCGGATTCGCAGAGGTACCGATGTCCGCCCGTTTTATGAGAATCTTAAACCGGTTGTTCGCCGTACCCGCAGAGGCAGTAAAGATATATTCTCCCTGCAACAGATCTACGGGTTCCGTGGTAAGATTGTCGATGAGCAAGACCTCACGCGCTTCTACGTCCGAAGAGGTCAGCGCGATGGTGTATGTTCCGTCGGCGGGCGCATATATGCCCAAATCCACCTGCACCTCGTTAGCCTTATACAAATCATTGAACGCAAGATTGATATTGTTTTGCCTGTCTATGGTATAAAGTTGAGGCTTGGGGCTACCGGTGGTCAGGGTCTTCAGGTAATCCCTGCCGACCACATAATCCGGCGTGCCGTCTTCGGAAAGGGTAATTTGTGTCCGGTCGGAATGACTGGCGTTGCGCAGTTCCAGACGGTATTTGTTCGACTTCACCGCCGCAGCTACGGACGAGGGTCGCAGCAGTTGCGGTGTGAACGATATGCTTCCTGAGTGCTGTACAAACATTGCCGTAAAGGGTTTAAGTGTTACGTCTTCAATTGCTTCATCGGAATAGGTATCATCAGCAGCGTTCCAGATGGTAACATAGTTAAAACCGCTAATATTATTGTTGCCTGACATGGAGGCAAAATAAGGTTGCCCTGTCAGATGCCAGTTGGAATGCCATGTGCGCGTGGAAGTGTAGTCAGTCAGCGTGGTATTGAAGGCGCTGTTCTGAAGCGTTATGCCTGTTGCCGACGGGAAACGCACGGTGCAGTTCTCCGCTATGACAAAGATATACCCCTGTCCGACTTCAAGATAGCCGTCATCATACGCTACAGGTTGCCAGTTGCCGGTTGCAGACTCGTTAGTTGCACGCCGTTGCGTATTGTAGAGGGCAACCTCCCAGTCGTTGAGATAAGCGCCCGGATATTCCCATGCGCCTCCATTCCACTTTTGAATTTCGGACACCTTTACCCTATACGGGAATGAAATAAAATACCATTTGTTTGCCGAGAACTCCTTTTCCAGATAGATACATCCCGTTACGCTGACGCTGCCCCCTGTTGCCGTTACTTCTCCTGTGCCGGTATCATTGGAGCGAATGGTCAGTGTCGTAACGGTGGACGCTTCTACAGTCGTTGTTTCGGTGGCGTCCACAACAATGTCTGTCTCCTCAGGGGGACAGTCAGGATTGGAGTTATACAGGGCAGATGGAGTACTCTTTTTGAAGAGATACACGACTGAGTTGGTTTTACCATCATACGTTCTGAAAGTTCCGCTATAACTTCTCAAATTGGCGCCGTTCTCGCATATAAGAGAAAAGCTGCCTGCACTGCCGGAAGCATTCCACTTGTTGTTTGTAGTAGTTGTTGACAAATCAAGATTTCCTGATGTCTTAGCATTAGCACGCAGATAGTTGCTTCCGTTTGTAATGTAATACTGTCCTGCCGTTCCCGTAGAGGAGAATGTCATCTCAATAGCGCCCGAAGGTATGTCATCCACAGCATACGAGTCTGCTATGGATGTGGCGGCAACACTTTGTCCATGTCCGCTGGCTATCGTACCGTTAAAGAAGTAATCTTTGTCGCTGTATGTTGCCGCTATCAGATAAATACCGTCGGTTATGGCGCTTGCATCGGTTATTTTGTCCCATCCGGATTCGGATACGGATCCGGATACTTTCGTATATACGGCATAAAGTGTTATATTTGCTGTCGGACGATAATTCTCACCGTTTAAATAGAGCGGTGTCGGCGGGTCGGACTGTTCGCTGACGCTGCTTGTTGTCCATCCTGCAAATGTCCATGTGTCGCATGCTGTAGCGGCAGGCAGGGTAAGTTCATCGGCGCAGGCGCTTTGCGTCCACGTAGCGCTGCCCGACGACAGACTGCCGCTTCCGGCGTTCAGCGTAACCGTGTAGGGAGAGGCGGCGACAAAATTAATCTGCACACTGCAATCGCTTGTTGGTGTAACGGTAAATACATTACCCTCCTGCACAACCGTAGCCGTGCCGGATGTTACCGTATAGGCAGGGTCGGCATATCCGGTGCAGGCGTCGGCGGGTGCTGCCGTAATAACCTTGCCGTTGACGGAGACCGTCCCAAGAACGACATTGTTTGACGTAGCGCTCACCGAATAAGAAGGCGCAGCAACTGTGTACGTGCCGACAATGCTGCCACCACTGTTTAGCCGGTGCGTTCCGTCAGAAACAACCGTGCCGTTATTTGCAGATGTAGTTGTCGTGCAACGATACCTGATATACAGCGTTTCACCGGCATTAACCGCAATATTCAAATTCGTAGCATTGTTATCATTATCATTCGCGTTTGTCAAATTAGATGTTACGTGCGTCGTCCACGGTCCCCCTAAGGCTATTGCCGTTTCCACTGCCACATTTCTGGGACCAGTGTTGCTACTTCGTTGGCTGGAATTAATAGCAGTAACAGTCAGATTATACCCTTCTGCGGCTGTAATGGAATAATAAAAGTAATCACCTACTGCCCAACTTTTATAATTCGCTCTGCCAGCGCCATCATTATGTTCCAACCCCACGGCAGTAAACTTGCCGGATGTTGTCGCATAAGTCGGGGAAGCCGGACTAAAAGTTGAAGTAAAAATGTCATTGTCAACACCAGTGTTGTTGGTGATAGATGACAAAGTCATCGTAAAAGCCGTTTGCCCGACGGCGTTCAGGTTTGCCGTCAGTAAGGCAAACAGGCATGCTGTTTTGAGAATTGTTTTCATAAAAGTAAGTTTTTGAGATTAAAGAATTGATATAATTAAGTTGTCAGTTTTTTGCATTTACCTCCCTGTGGCGAAATCAGTGGCAGATTGATGCTACAAATGTAGTCATGGTATATTACAGACCTGTTGCGGCATTTTTACAATTAGGTGAATTTTCTCCCTCTCGTTTGTAACGAGGGGTAAATGGTAACCTCGTTTGTAACGAGACAGGTCGTTAAAAAACGACCGACCAATAACTCCTCGTCAGAGACGAGGAGCAGTGGAGAACGGCAACGCCTCCGAAAATTCCGAAAATGTGCCGCAATAATTGTATATGTATATGACGAAAAGACGCAAAGAAACTTCGCGTTGTTAAGCGTAAATAAAAAAGTTTTTAATAAATGATAAGCCCTTGAATACAAGGAGTTAAGCTGAATGCGGGGGGGGGCTTTTGTAACGAGCTTACTTTTAGCCGGTTAAACCGTCTAATCTGAAAAAATGGTGAATATAGAATCCCAGATGTAAGCATCGTTTTTGTATTGATTTTAGATGTTTATAAGAACGGGGCAAAGATAATACTTTTAGTTATTAGAGTGTAGTTTTTAGTGAAAAATATTTTTGCGTGCCTTGCGGGATAAGAACGCCTGACGGTGTTTCCCCTCGCACATCTTTCGCTCACGTTTATAGCACTCTCCAAAAGCAAGAAATAAAATGTATTTTAGAAAATACCATACTCAGCCACTTCTGCTCTCTGTAAAAAGTAGATATTAGTTTTAGAAAATGGCGATTTTATTTAAAATTATATTGATAATCAGGATTTTCACGCATTATTCTTTTACTTTCAGGATAGTTTTCGATGAACCATGTAAGAAATGCAGTTACATCAATTTTGTCTGCAAGCATCCTTTGTCGGCGAATTTGGAATACTTCTCGCAGATTTTTTGTATTCAGCAGATTTTCAACTGTTTGATACAGCTTCTGAGGCTCAGATGATTTAATCCCAAAAGTTAAGTTATATGTATATTCCAGCTCCTCTAAGACACCAATTTTATCGGCAAAATCATTGAATCGTACAGATGGCACACCCAACATTGCCGCTTCTACCGACATACTTTGACTGTCCCCCAAATATAAAGCAGCAAATGCCATGATATGATGAATGTCTAATGGATTGATATTTAGTCGATATTTTTCAAATTGTGGTTCAAGTTCTCGCTCGGAAGAGATATAGATGTTACCATATTTTTTCAAAATGGCTATTAATTTTTCAGCAACAGGTGTACTGATTCCACGCATACCATTATCGTGATGTGCATTTAATTTAGCAAAACGAATAATAAAATAAGGGTTTTCCACCGAAAAATATTTTTCTACAACGGATCTGTCCGGTGTAAAATGGTTAGGATGCAGGTAGGCAAGCTTTTGATAAGATTCATATTTGATCGCTTTTTTGTCCCATTTACCACTGTTGCAAACACGCGGATTTAATATTGCATCGGCATACGGATAACTCAATTTGGCATAAAGAGGCACAACAGCGGCATCATCTTCATTGATATTAACAACAGGAATGTGAAGTATTTTCCCAACAAACGAATTTTCAACGCTCGTTCCCGTCAGAATATCGGGTTTGTTTTTTCGACAGTAATTCAATATACGCACCGTTCTTTTCGCCATCCCAAGAAACATACCTGCAAAAGAATCTTTTCGCCCCTCTTTCAGGATGTTAATGTAATCTAATCCGGCGGCTTGTAACAGATTCTCCAACACATCTTTCTTTTTGATGAGGATGATTACCTTATGCCCCTTTTCCTGCCAATTAGCAATGGCATTCTTATATAAATGAAAATGTGCAGGATGTCCTAAATAAATAAGTAACTTTTTCATTTGTGTCGATATATTTTTAGTCGTTTTCCTTTAGCGTTAAAAAATGTATGCCTTTTTCGGTCAAAAAATATTTTTGACGCGGGTGATTGGGCTTTCCCGGATATTTCATTGCCACAAGACCCTGTTCTATAGCGGGTTGAAGATAGGCATTAAGAAAATGTTTTTTATTGGAAAGTTCCAAATTATTTTGAATTTCTGTTCTATTCATTTCGCCATTTATCGCCAATAACAGTTTTTCTACCGGCACATTGAAGTGGTGTGGTGGCGTAGTGGTGTGGTGGTGTGGTGGTGTGGTATCCTGTTTTTCAACTTGTGGGGTACTTGCGGGATCTTGTTTTTCTAAATCATTTATTTTGTGCTCATTAACTTGTGTTGTTTCCTTCCCGTCAATATTTTCATTACGCCAAAGAGTGGTAATAAAACTTTCTTCTTCGACAAATTCAGGTTCTTTTAATCCGTTTTCTTTGCAAAGTTTAATAATTTCGCCAGTGCCTGTTCCCATGCGTTCTATTGTGCCAAACAAGTACAACGGCTCGGCAATCAGCGGATTAACTGGAATTGAATTATGTTCCTGTTTGAGTTTTGCCACGGTCATTCCAAAAGGCAAATGTCCCGGATTCCATACCTCTAATCTGTCGCGGAAAAGCATTACCTGCACGCTTGCATTGCTCGTGTAATCGCGGTGAGCGACGGCATTTACAATCGCTTCGGTAACTGCCCGCACAGGCAGTTCGTATGTTACATCAACCTGCACGCCTCTGTCGCGTGCACCGGTAGCAACTTTGATATTTGACAGCACAAAATTGACGGCTTGCGTAATCAGTTGAAATACATCTCCTTTATACACCTGATAATTTGGTATCGGTTTTATCTTGTCGTAGCCATGAAAATGAGCGCAACGAACTTCGGAAGTAATAAAAAATTTTTGCGGATTTTTTCCGAAAAGTAAAATCGCAGCATTTGTAACTCTCTTATTGTCAATAAGATTAAGATGCGTTAAAACGGTTTCTATTTTCGTGTCATGGGTAAATGGGAATGCTCTTTTTCGGTGCGCTACATACACAAATTGTCGGATTTTTTCTTCATCTAAATCATCAATGGCAGCAAAACGATTGAACGATGCATCGAAAGGCAATAGTCGTATCAGTTCTTTTTCTTCCAGATATCGCACAAGTGAGGCATAAATGGCAGTTTTCAGTTCTTCGTAGTCGGCAAACGATTTCCGCACAAGTTTTTTTTCGGCTTTTGCAACCAACCATTTTTCTTTTTCTTCGCGCTGCTTGGTTCGTTTTACATAAATCAAACGTGTTTTGTAAAGTTCGGTTGCCAAATTGTATTCGCGTTCGGTTGGCGAAATGCCTTCGGCATCTTCATTCCCATATTTTTCGCCAAACAGTCCAATAAAAATCTCGCATATTCTGACCTGTTCGAGATAAACATTTTGAGATGAGCGGTCTTTTGCCTCGTTGCGCTCGAAAATAAACGGCTCAAAAAACTGCCCTAACAAAGCATCTTGTCGAATATAATCGAACAACCATGCTCGTTCCTGCGAAAACTCGCTCTGCACACTGCTAATAAAAATATGGATTCTGTCCATTTATTTATGTTTTTTCAGTTTTTTCACGACAAATTTTCCAATGCTATAACGCAGCGATTTTGTAACACACACAAACCGTCCATATTCCACCAGTTTTCCACCGAACTTACTTTTAAATTCTCTAACGCCATAATTATTACTAGGTTTTCCGGCGCCCATAAAATCAAACATGCTGATTTTATGCTGAATCGCGTAATCAATGCCTGCCCATGTTGCCATTACTGATGAATACAGTTGCTTTTTAACACGCTCATTGCCACAGACAAACCATTCGTACAGCGCTTTTCCGGGCAACTCAACGCAAGCCATACCGCCAATCACTGTGTTATTGTGTTTTATTACTAAAATTTTTCCCTGCGGCAACTGCGACAGTTTCAGAAAAAACTCCAATGGGAAAAGCGGTAACTTTATTTGTTTGCTGTATAAATTCGTCAAAATGCGATAGAATGTCTCAATATCAACAATATCTTCTGTTTCAAAGTATTGTACATCGTTTTTTTGCGCTGTTTTTATTTGTCTTCGCTTACTTTTGCTGAATCTTTGTTCTGTTTTGTCATCAATGAACGCGTGCAAATCAAAATGTTGCCCATATACAAATCCTGTTTGTTCTATCTGTTTTTTATACGGTGAATAGTCATTGTAATTTCTCAGTTCGACATATATAGCTTTCTTTTTCAAGGTCTTAATGGAGAAAGTAAGCAACATCTTCAAGGCTTCGGCGGAGATTTGCCTGTCTAACAACAGACCTCCCGGCACAATCGCCCGCCGACTGAAAAACTGTTTGAGACTGCCGCCGTCGGCAATAATATAACCACAAATCAAGCCTGCCAGTTTGCCATTTTCGGAAACACCAAAAACAAACGGATCCAAAAACGACAATGATGAATAAAAATCATAACATTCCTTTGTCTGAAAGAATGATGCAGTCGGTGAACTGTCAACCAACTGCTGCCATTGTTCTGTGGCAATGTCCATTGCTTCTATAATCCGTATCATCACGTTTTTGCCTTTTCTTCGCCTTCAGACTGATTTATATGCGTAAATAAAACTGTTATCCTGCCAGTATTTTTCTGTATATTGCAAGAATTTTTCCGGCAACTATCCGATTGTCAAAATTTAGTATGCGATATCTTCCTTCTGTGCGTTTGCCATATTCGATTGCCTTCGACAGCGCCATAGCCACTTCTTCTTTATCTGGCAGACAGATAAAGCAACCTTCCGTATTGCCAATAATCTCTTTTACGTCGCCTACATCCACCGAAACAATGGGACAGCCGCAAGCCATCGCCTCCTTAATAATTTGAGGTGATCCCTCAGTAAAACTTGTCATTAATGTTACATCGACTGTATTCAACAATTGGCAAACCTGTTCACGAGTACAGCCTTTCAGTTCTATCAATTTGACATCAGGCAATAGTTTTACAGCATCTTGCGCCAATCGTGGATTTTTTACACGATTATCAAATATACTCGAAAAGAGCGCCAATTTTTCAGTTTCGGAAAATCCTGACAGTTGACGACATGTGCTTTTATCCAAAAGTTTGAACAATTCTGTATCTACGCCGCATGAAATTAGACTGTAATTTCGTTTTGGGTGAGCCTTATCAATGTTTCTTTGGGATACGAAAATATTGTATCTCGACAAAAGCATTGAGATTTTTGACAAATACAGGATTTTCACATTATTAATATCACTCCCATGGTAAGTTGTTACAACCGGTACTTTGCGTTGTAAATTTGCCATTAAGCCCGACAGTCCGTAATGAGCATGGATAAGATTCGGCTGAAAATCATTGATTTTTAGCAATAAACCTTTCCTGCTCTTCCAGTATCCGGACAGTCCTCTCTCTGAAATCGTGTAGAACTCTATTTCGACGCCCTCGTTTCTTAAATTTTCTACCTGATCTGAGATAAAAGGTGCAATCCTTCCCTGATTAATGCTGCAAACGATTAATACTTTCATATATCCTATATGCGTGAATAACAACAAATTCGCCGTAGGTGATTAATGTCAAAAGAAATAGCAAGAATCCCTCAAACATTAGTCCGTTAGGACTTTAATTTGTAAATGTCCTGACGGACAATAAGGGGAATAATATGTTTTTCTATTGATATAAAAGCCCTAACGGGCTAATGTTTAGCCAAAACTTAGTTTTACAAAGGTAGAAATTATTTTTCAGTCAGAAAAAAAAAGGAGAGCGCTCAAATAATGGCGCCCTCCTGATTAGTATTGGACAGATATTACCGTTCAAAGATGACCGTAAACTCTACACGGCGATTTGTTTTGCGTCCAGCTGCCGTCTGGTTGGTTGCTACCGGACGTGCATCGCCAAAGCCTTCTGAAGTCAGACGGGCTTCCTCAACCCCTTTACTGATAAGATAATTCTTCACGGAAGCGGCACGACGCTCGGAAAGCTCTTGATTCTTGGCGGGTTGACCGACATTGTCGGTGTGTCCTGCAATATTCAACAAGAAATCGGAATTTTCCTTCATCACCTCAACCACCTGATTTAATATGGCATAGGACGACGGACGAATGACTTCCTTTCCCGTTTCAAACTGAATGCCCTGTAATGCCTGTTTAAACAGTCTTTTTACCGCTGCTTTCAGTTCGGGACAGCCGTTATTATCCTTTACGCCGGGTACTTCCGGACATTTATCCAAATAATCGGGAACAGCATCGCCATCAGCATCTTTCGGACAGCCGTTAGCATCCACAGAACCAACGGCATCTCTGGGAGTATTGGGGCATTTATCCAGATAATCCGGTATGCCGTCGCCATCGGTGTCAACCGGACAACCACTGTTATCAACAGAAGCCTCTGTTGGCGTATTGGGACATTTGTCAATGAAATCATACACGCCATCGCCGTCAGTGTCTTTCGGGCAACCGTCAGCATCTGTGAAACCAATAGCTGCCGCCGGTGTATTAGGACATTTATCAAGATAATCAGGCACGCCGTCGCTGTCGGTGTCAACAGGACAGCCACTGTTATCAACAAAAGCGTCTGTCGGCGTATCAGGACATTTATCCAGATAGTCAGGTACGCCGTCAGCGTCAGTGTCTTTCGGACAACCGTCAGCATCGACAAAACCAATAGCTGCCGTCGGCGTATTAGGACATTTATCCAGATAATCAGCTACGCCGTCGCTATCGGTATCCACAGGACAACCTTTTTCGTCAACCAAAACGCCTGTTGACGTATCAGGACATTTATCCAGATAGTCAGGTACGTCGTCAGCGTCAGTGTCTTTGGGACAGCCGTCAGCATCTGTGAAACCAATAGCTGCCGCCGGCGTATTAGGACATTTATCAAGATAATCAGACACGCCATCGCCATCGGTATCCACAGGACAACCTTTTTCGTCAACCAAAACGCCTGTTGGCGTATCAGGACATTTATCCAGATAGTCGGGTACGATGTCGCCATCGGTGTCAATGGGACAACCAAATTCATCTACTCTTACACCGCGAGGTGTGTTGGGGCAACGATCGTAACAATCCGGTATGCTGTCTCTGTCGTCATCCAGAGTACAGCCTGTTTTATCCACAAAATCCTTGCGTTTTACCTCCGGACAAAGGGTGCGCAGATAGTCAATATCCGTATTAGGACAACGATCTCGGCGATTTTTTACACCATCGCGATCCCTGTCTTTACTGTGACGCCCAAAATTCAACATCACACCAGCCTGTAAATTAATACGCTGTGTACTATAAGGCATCGGTATGGCAGAACTGCTGTTGCTCATGTAGAGATTTGCCCAGTTCAACGGAATATAGTCGGCGACAAGATAGGTGTTTATCGCACCCATTCGGAAACTTATTCCCAATCCGAGATTTCTGCCGCGTCCATCTGCTAAAGAGTAGGTTATGTAATTCTTTAACCAGTCAGTGTAACGAAAATTGAGGGCAAAGGTAAAATCCTGCGCAATGCGGTCGGGATGAATTTTTGTCTGCGACAACACTCCAAAACTGATATGATTCTTTAAAATACCATATTCAACCCCCACATTTGCCGATGCGGTAAGAATCTGATTATATGCGGCGCCGCGAGCGGTTTTCAGGTCAAAAGCGTCCTGAAATTCGTCGCCGATATCTTCAATAAGTTTGCCCCAGTCAACGGTATCATTCATATTGTATTCGATACCGGAAAAACGGTAGTTGCCGTGCATAGACCCTGTAAGAATGTTTTTGTCCCAGTGAATGAGACCAACGTCGGTTACCGCCGCCGAAATAATCAGGTTTTTAACCGGCTCGTATGTTACGCCAAGGTCAATAGCGCCTCCTTTTCCTGCCGGATCATAGAGCATTTTAATATAATCGTTCGTCGAAAATGTCGTTATACCGCCACCAAGGTCAATGTTGCCAACATCATTTGTTTGAAATCCCACTGGAACGGAGGCATAAATATCTGCGTCAGCAGCAACATCCCACGCCTCCTGCGAAGCATTGAGTTCCATCTTGCGGTTCTTTGTAAGAACATTGGCGTATCCCATCAAATATTTTACCTTTCCGCCAACAGTCCACTTTTTGCCGATTTTCCGCATATAACCAATGCCAAGTTCGGAATAGACACCCGTCTCAATAGCCATTTTTTTGAAATCAAAACTGTTCACGCCAAATTCATCCGGCGTACCATACAGCGCTAACTTGAAAAGGTCGCGAGGCATATAGATATTGACACTCGTTTTGAGTCCCAAATCGAAAGTAAGGTAGTTTTTCTCTTTGAACGAGAACCCAAAGTTAAGCAGATTCAGACCGAATCGGGTATGGAACTGGGTTATCGGACGCACCCGTTTATAAAGGTCATCAATATTCTGGGTGGGATGAAACGGCGTAACCACCATGTCACCTGCTTTGAAAATGCCATCTCGAAGCGCAAAGGCATTATTTCCGGCATCAATGTAGAAACTCGGCAGCACAATAAGATCTAAATACCACGAACAATTTGGTACAAATGCCGGATTCATCGCATGACGTGTGGGTACTTCGTCCATAAAATAGAACGTAGAAGTCGTCTGCGCCTGCACGGAAGACATACTGCCAAGCAGCAGTAACAGCGTAATAAAAATATGTTTGAATTTCATATCAGTACATTATTAAATTGTTTATACTCAAGGATGAAATTAAAAATTGGTCGTATAACCGCCTTTCACATAGAGACTGACGGATGCTTTCAAAAAGTCTGTGGTTCTGAAATGAATCATATCAGTATCTGTTTTGCCGGCAATTGCGAACTCAATAATGATTTTTTTAGCATCCAGAATTTCAGACTGTTCCGCAATGGCGATGGAGACATTTGACGTGCCAACATCTGTCGAGAATCCGGTTGCATCTACATTGGGACAGGCAATTTGAATATCGTCCTTTGTGAAAATGACATTTTCGGCGTTATCTAAAAAATTAATCTTAGCATCAACCTTCACCGGCAGTGCGTTGGAGAATACCAGATTCAGATGAAGTTTATCAAGCGCAATATTCATTTCATTGGTATCAATGAGGGAATCCAGATTGACGTCAAGGGTATCTGCATAGGCAAAAGAGGTTGTCGGGTCAAACTGGAAAGGCAACTTAACATCAATGAACATATCAACATAAGGCGGATAGAAAAGGAAATGGTATGGATCCTGTTCTGCATCTGTATGATTTATTTCCACGTGAAAATTGTAGATAAAATTTTTCGGAACAATATGAAAGAGCTGGTGTGTACCGCCATTATCCCGATCAAATCTGGCTATGGTGCTTTGTTCGCCACCAACCGGAGGCTTTTGCATGTGGAAAGTGTAGCTGTCGCTGCCGTTGAAGTTTGCCTTTACCTCATTTCCCACGTCGTCAATAGCCTTGATATCGTCTATCACAAAATTCAGAGGAACGCCAATGTTAGAGCGTGTTTCAAAAACAACCTGCGGATTATGGAACAGGAATCTGTTTGCCTGTAAAAATTCATTTGTAAAGAAATTTGCCGGCAGTTCCGTATAGATACTATCGCTGGTGAGTTTATCCGTGCGATTGAAAAAGCCCCATACACGGTCGCAGTTAATACCATCTATGTAGAGAGTGTTAATTATGTCCGCCGCAATCGTTGTGGTGATTTTTTTGCCCTGTGGCACAATGAACCGGTAATCAATATGAACTCTCATTGTTGTCTGGTTGCCCTGAAAGCGGAGGGTGAAATCTTCAAGCACAATTTCCTGTTCAGAATGTTGGTCGGTTATAGAGTGTGTGATGACTGTTGTGGATAAATCAGGCACATTCGGAAATGAAACTTGCATCTCTATTTGACATTCGTTAGGGCTAATGCCTCCAAAACCCGCCAAATCAACATTCAAGTGGAGTCGCGCATCCTTAATGTACATACTGTCAATACGCTGTACTTGAATATTGTTTTGCAACTCATTAAAATCATAGTCATAATCAAGCCCGTTTTCAAGATGCCCGTTTATTTGGGCTGCTGTGGTGGGATCAATTCCGATTCCTGATCCGAATATCACATTGATTAAATAATCTACAATGGGGTCACTCGGTAGCGCTTCTCTAAACCTGAAAGACGTCGTTTTTCCGTGTGCAAGATTTCTGCCCACTTTGTCTATCATTGGCAGTTGCAAAGTATCAAGCAAATGCAGATACAGAGAATTGTTTGTCTGATCAATGATCAGAATAGAATCGCCTATCAGATCCTCCGTCTGATTAAGGATATCCATAATTGAGAGTTGAACATTCCCGACAGGAAGCCCCAAAGCTGTGCTAAACTGAGCCGTTTTATCCAGTTTGTTCAAATCCAACTCTGTGCAGGAGGAGACAAGGAATAACAATCCGGCTGCACACATAAAAGATAGTATTTTTCTCATAATGATTAATGTTTTATAAAATGAAAATATCTGTAATTAATTATATAATAAAGGTGTACAAGTTCTGTAAAAAGTGCGCCAAAGGTACGTCTTTTTTTTATGATTAATGGTTTTGTGTTCTTTGCGTATATTCTGCGAACTTTGCGGTAAAAAAATATATCGAACCGTAAACGTCTAAGTATTTGCTAATTCCTTGAACATAAGGAGTTATACAGAGGTGGATGGGAATCTTTTGTAACGCACTTACAGACAGCCTGTTAAACTGTCTAAATAAAAAGAATGGTAAATAAAAAATCCCTGCTGTAAGCATCTTTTGTATTTAATGTTTCTGATGTACAATATCAGCGGCAAAGATAATACTTTTTTTATAATGAATAATGAAAAAATGAAAAATGAAAAATATTTTTGCGGCGCAGATTCAAGTTGCATTTACTATTTGAACTTACGAACGTTTTTTTTTGCCCGTCATATTTTGGTGAGAAAGAAAAAAAGCGTACCTTTGCAGCGACTTTTTTTCATAAAAGGTTTTGAGTTTGTTTATTGTTCCATGGTGTAATGGTAGCACTGCAGTTTTTGGTACTGCCTGCCCAGGTTCGAGTCCTGGTGGAACAACTAAATTGTCGAGCAGGAAGAAAACACAGCTGTTTTCTTCCTGCTTCTGTTTGGCAACACTTCTTCACTAAAACAATAAAAGCCCCTCGCGGAGCTTTTATCCCCAAATGTCCATTAGCAATCATGGTCATATCAATGCTTTGACTTTCTAATGGACACCAATAGAAAATCGTGATTGTAATTCGTTTATAATAAGCAAAATATCGCACATTAATTCGACAAAAATCAGCACTTTTTGAATGAATTAATGCTGAAATGGACATTTTGGGTTTATCATTTGTCTAAACGCATAACGACTACCTACGGCTAATAGTACTCAAATTCATCAGTCAATGTCAATAAAGTCTCTCCAGTTGCTTTCTCTACTACAATAGTTGCTTTTCCGGTAGTACCGCCTGATGGCGGAGCTAAGCAGGTAATAACCCTCGGCGACAAAACGGTTACATTCGTACACTGTTTGTCGCCGCCTATCGTTACGGTGGGCGGAGCAAGATAACGTTTCTGATCTAATGCCGCATTGCTTTGGATTTCTTCAAGTGACAGCTTTCTATCGTAGAGCCTGACAGAATAAATATTTGCATTGATTAGAAAGCCGGCATTTGCGCTGCTAATCTGCGGATTAGCGCCAATAGCCCAAACGGTATTGTCGTCGGGCAGTCCTATAGTGGCAACTGATGACGAAATTGTGTTAAAATGTCCAACGCCATTCACATATATTGCTAATTTACAGCCATCTGTGTTATTATTTATAAGTTGACCAGACAGAGTGAGCAGTCCTCCTACTGTGTATGAAATTTTAGGAGACACTTTATAACCGCCATCTAACCATTGCTGCAATCCGACGTGTCCTGCGGTGAAGCTGCTACCGGTTATTATACCGAACCCACCCAGCTGAAAGTTGGTAACAATAATTCTTTCATCTACTGTATAAGCTTCATCTGTTTTGTACACTACTTCAAGAGTATATTGTTCAGGCACATAGCTTTCCTTATTTATTCTAAACCAACTGGCAGTGTTTGTTGCTCCGAAATGGGCAGAGTTGACTTCCCAGACCAGGTCGGTGGAAGGTCCTGTTGCACTACAGTCTTGGGAAGCGCACATTTCTGCATCGGGAAGAGTAGTTGTACCTTTAAGATTTTTCCAAACGGTTGCAGCATTATCGTGATATTTATCCCCCATATCGGCATTGTTAATGCCGTCATAATGCGCCACCAGACCATCCGGTTCATATTCGTCTGTTGATGCGTAAGGGAAAGCGTCAGCGCTAAAAATGCGAATCCACTCATTGCCGGCGGCTGACATAGAGGCAGGATAAACGAATTTTGCATCAAAAGTAATCTCATCACTCGACAGAGAAAGGCAATCATCCAACACCACTTTCATTTTATGATCCGTTCCCGCAGGAATGGCGGTAGTTACCAGAGTTGACGTATCTGTTGTCTCAAGAAAGACATCATTCAGATACCAGTGGTAAAACTTCGCATCGCCGGGCTTTGTCGCCACAAATGTAACCGCCTCACCGCCTACAATTTCGTCAACATCTACCGGCGCTGTAATAGCCAGATTGTCCGGATCGCTAGCTCTCTCTTGATAATCCTTATCAAGCTTACGCCATTGGTTTCCATTCCAGACATAGACACCCAGACAAATGTTAGAATTAATGTTGTAAACGAGAGCTCCGGTGAGTTTTGCCTTTACCTCGGGAGTTACATCGCCTGAGTTGTTGATGCCGGGGAAACCGACGGGAATGGTGTTCAGGTCGGTGAGATTCACATTTGAGAGCGCCAACCCGCCTTTGGTCGTGCTGTTCAAATCCAGAATCGTACCGGCTTTTGGCGCATCGCTACCGCCGATAGTTACCTGCGCCGCAGAAAAAGAAGCGCCGCTTAAAAATGCTGCTGTAAACGCAGCGAAAAGAACAAGATTAGTTTTCATAAAAAACACGTTTTAAATTAATTGATAGATATATTAAGTTATCAGTTTTCAGTTTTTCTACCCCTCGTTTGTAACGAGGGGTAAATGGTAATCTCGTTTGCAACGAGACAGGTCGTTAAAAACGACCGACCAACTAACTCCTCGTCAGAGACGAGGAGCAGTGGACGCAATAAAACACAGCGGCAACACCTCCGAAAATTCCGGAAATGTGCCGCAATAATTGTATATGTATATAGTGCCGCAACGCAAAGAAATTTCGCGCTGATAACTGTCAAATGGAAAAAGTCTGAGAAATCGTTAATCCCTTGAATACAGGGAGTTAAGTGAAATCTGGGGGGTGGGTATTTTGTAACAAGCTTACTTTTAGCCGGTTGAACCGTCTAATCTGAAAAAATGATGAATATAGAACCCCAGATGTAAGCATCGTTTTGTATTGATTTTAGATGTGTACAATATCGGCGGCAAAGATACATCTTTTTTAGTGAATAGTGAATAACGAATAGTGAATAATGTTTTTTTAGTGGTTAGAGTTTAGTTATTAGAGTGTAGTTATTAGCCGTTTACGGCTTATATATCAATAGAAAAACGGCTTTAAACAGGCGTTTTTGTCCGTTAGGACATATACTTTTATAGTGATTCACTCCGCAAGTCCTGCCT
>JAISXJ010000024.1 GCA_031270565.1 Prevotellaceae bacterium | reverse complement strand
TAGATGATTATGCCCCTTCTCCCGCTTGGAATTTCATATGTTTTGTGAGACAGCGCCCGGACAGACCTTTTGACTTCCTGAAACTGCACGGTCGATAGCTTCTCTGTCGCGGCCAGTGTCCTAGCGTCGATGGTCTGCTCGTGAAATTCTGTGTCTTCCACGCGGTTTCTGGCGGCAATGCTGGAAATGATTCTTTCATCCCAGACGGTCGTCGTGGCTGGCATTATCCGCGCTCTGGCCAGATTGTTCGATTCCTTGACAAGCTGATTCGCTTTTTTAGGCATAAACACCGCCCCTTCAAGGTTTTTTGAAAGAATATCGATAGTCGGGGAAAATGTCAATACCCCGACTATTTTTTCGTCAAATCCCCCCGACTAAATGACTTTTTTTCGTCAAATCCCCCCGACTAAATCGTCAAATCCCCCCGACTAATACAAAACGCAACCAGTTATATCAACGACCCACAAGCTCTAGAAAAGAAGAAAAGAAAAGAAAAGAGGAACTAAAAACGAAAAACTCAAGGCGACACAGCCCCTCCCTCTCGAGGGGGTAGGGGGGTGTCACGAAGAATCACTAGCGCCTTTACACAGCGCCCCCCCGCAGGGTAAAACAAATACGTTCACGCATAATCGGTCTCATCTTCACGCATAATCACTCTCACCTACGGCAAAAACAAAGACAGGGAGGGGACTCGCGCCCCCTCCCTCGCCCCTGCGGGGCTCACTCACCCCCAAAAGCGGCCTCTGAGGGCAAAACCAAGAGAAAGGCAAAGACAAAAACTCAGGCTATCATTGCTCGTCTGACCGACATAGCCCCGTCAGAACGCCCTCAGACGCCCCGGGAGACCCCCCGAAGGCCCTGAAACCCTGTAGACCGTCTTCGGGGGGGTCCTAGGGCTTCTATGCCGACACCGGCCTCTGGCCGGCCCCTCGCTGCGCGGAGGGGACGAAATTTTGCGCTGAAATGGTACCGCTCGCTGCGCAGAGGGGACGAAGGGGGAGCGGTCGGTCGCGCCCATCGGCGGCGAGGGTGCGGGATTGCCTGGTGGCCATCAGGCAAAGTTTTTTAGGAAAAGCTGGTTTCCTACTGATTTTGTGCTGTGTTGGTTTCTCGCCAATCACCGGCAGCGGGCGCGGAAATTGGGGCTCTCGCGGACGGGAGAACACCCTCTGGGAGGGCGGGGCTGTGTCGCCGCTTTGGCCACTCGCCATCAGGAGACGCCGCAGGGCCGGGCGGTATTTTGACGTCCGGCGGATGTGCGAGAATTGGTGTTAAAATCTTGGCAGGAGAGGCCCTTGGAACATCGAGGTGAGCTGTCTGGGGTACAGCCCCCGAGAGGGGGTGAGAGCGTGGAAATGGTGATAGTAATAACAAAACTCGTATTAGCGTTAGCAGCGCTAATACGAGCCCTTGCGGAACTAGTCCGCATCATCATAAAAGCGTACTCCCTGCTGTAGGGCGTAAGTCCGCGGTGGGGTAATCGGCCCCGCTTCGGCAGCCCAGAAACAACCGTCTGACCTCTCCCAGACGGGTATTCCTTGCCCTGAATTATACCACCGACCAAGACTTGTCAAGAGGCCCCGTTAGGCAACCATTTTTTAAGCAGAGTCACATCAATTTTGCTATTATACCAAAAATACCATTGACCTTTGGTTTTGTCGAAATCCCAACAATCTGGGCCACGTCGCCCTTCTCCAAAAATGGAATTGAAGGCTTTTATGATATTGCCCTTGTCTTGGAACTCCGAGGTTAAATATACGCACTTAGGCTCTTCGAGTGTTTTCTGTGTTTCTTTTTTGGTCTCCTGTCTGGCCTCTCTGGCCTCATCGGTCACTTCAGACTCTTCTTTTTTCGGGACCTCCTTCTTGAGGGCCTTTAAGGGTGCTGCCGCGAAGGTCTCTTTGACAACATTTTGATGTTGATCGGAATTCGGTATTTGGGTATCTGCCGTAGCTTTCTCGTCTTCCAAATTACTTTTTATGGACTTGAACCCAAAGATTTTCTTGTCGGAATCCCTAACTAAAAATTTCTCAAACTCTGGTTCAGCTATTAGGTTTTTCCATCTTTCAGGTTGTGATTTTAGATAAGCACCAGCAAGTATTTTTATTTTGGTATCATTTTTTCTATCCCGTTCTTCTCTTTCCTCTTTTTCTTTTTGTGTCTTCAGTTCGGCTTGTAGTTTTGCTATTTTATCGCGTATTGACTTAGAGGTTGGCATATTATCATCTCCCTTAATTTTTGCCCTATTATATCACTTCTGTATTGGATATGCTATAATCTTTTTCATCTTTTACCTTAGCTCATAAGAGGTAAGGGCGCACTTACCGGTTTCTCTACGAGAAACCGAGTGCGGCAGGGGTTTACCCCTGCACATACCCGAACATCATTCCGAACATAGCGATGGCTGGGTAATTATGGGGTCGTCAAACATATCGGAATCGGGGTTGGGACTTACACAACCCCCTAGATATGAGTTGAATGTGGCAATGAAAGACTTCGATGATGTGGCATTTTGCAAACAGCAATTCGATGAACTGTGGGCAAATGCTATACCGCTGACCGCCGCCGATATGGAAAAAAGCAGGAAACAGACTCATATTAAAAAATCAGATGAAATGCCTACTCCATACGAGTTATATATCAAAGTTTTAATTGATTCATTCGGCGACCAAGTTGAAGATGATTTTTCTATCACTCTGCCGGATGGCGTACGCGACTTAAAATATCAGAAAGATGCTGTAATACAAGGGTATCAGATGTTGACGGAACACAACGGGTTTTTTCTTGCCGACGTTGTAGGTTTGGGCAAAACCATTGTGGCTACGATGATTGCAAAACGTTTTGTTGAGGCAAACGGAAAAAATACAAATATTCTGGTTGTTTATCCTCCTGCACTCGAAAACAACTGGAAAGAAACATTCCGACAGTTTGGTATCAACAAGAAAGCGCAATTTGTAAGCAATGGCAGTCTTTCAAAAATCATTGAAGGGAAAAACAATTACAAGGACAAGGAAGAATTTGACTTGATTATTGTGGATGAGGCACACGGTTTTCGTAGCGACAGTTCAATCCGTTACGACGAATTGCAGCGAATTTGCAAATCACCTCGGCATAACGGCGGACTTCTTAAAGGCGAACAGAAAAAAATAATGCTGCTTTCGGCAACGCCTCTAAACAATCGCCCCAATGACTTGTTTAACCTGATTTTACTGTTTCAGGATGCCCGTCGATGCACAATAGACGGTATTCCGCAAAGCAACTTGCAGGCTTTCTTTGCCCCACTTGTCGAGCGTTACAATCAGGTAATGAAAAATAGAGATAAAATGCAAGATACCACCGAAATAGACGCTATTTATGAAAAGATACGAAATCAGGTTTTGGACAAAATCACTGTTCGCCGTACACGACATAATATCATTAATGACGATTATTATCGCAAAGACCTGAACGAACAGGATATTAAATTTCCGGACATTCGCCCACCCAACGATTTGACATATCTATTAAATGCATCGCTTAATAAACTGTTTTACAGCACATTGGATATATTAACCGATAAACTGCATTATGCAAGATACCGAGCCGTTGAGTTTTTGAATGACGAAAAGAGTAAAAAATTCAAAAATCCGGCAAACATCGGCGAAAATCTTGCAGGAATATACCGTGTTCATATGGTAAAGCGGCTCGAAAGCAGTTTTTACGCATTTAAGCGTTCATTAGATACATTCATCAGAATTACCAGTGATATGATTAAAATGTTTGATGAAGGTAAAATTATTGTTGCCCCCGAACTGAACGTAAAAAAAATGCAGGCAGACGGTTTGGAATTGGACAAAATCATCGAATATGCGGTAAATAAAGGATTTGAAAAATCAGATATTCTTTTTGCGCCTGACGATTTTGTTCCAAAAATAAAAAAAGATGAAACCACTGATAAAGAAATCGTTGAAGAATTGCTTCCAATGCTGCAAGAAGATAAAAAACAATTAACGGAACTTCAAGCGCTATGGAAACAAGTAGAAACAGACCCAAAACTTGATTTGTTCGTCGAAAAACTTAATACGGAACTGTTTAAGCAGGAAACCAACCCAACCGGAAAATTAGTTGTTTTTTCCGAAAGCGTGGATACTATCGACTATTTAGAAGAGCAGTTGAAGAAAAAATTGCAAAGAAGTGATATTCTGAAAGTTACATCAAACAACAGAGACAGAGAGTTTGAAACAATCCGTCAATGCTTCGATGCGAACTACGAAACAAAAAGCAATCAGTATAATATTGTACTTACCTCTGATGTATTGGCGGAAGGAGTGAATCTGCACTGCGCCAATGTGATTGTCAATTACGATTCGCCTTGGAATGCCACGCGGCTGATGCAGCGAATCGGACGTGTAAACCGTATCGGTTCGGTTGCAGGCGAAATCTACAATTATATGTTCTACCCTTCGGCGCAAGGAAATAAAGAAATTCAACTCTATAACAACGCTTTAATAAAATTGCAGGGATTTCATTCCGCTCTTGGCGAGGATGCTCAAATCTACTCCAAAGAGGAAATTGTTCGCGAGTTTCAACTTTTCAATCCAAAAGTAAAAGACAAAGTGGACAAACAGCTCGAACTGCTGCGCGAAGTGCGGGAACTGTATAACACCGACCGCAATCTGTATAAAAAAATTAAAGATTTGCCGGTGAAAAGCCGCACAGCAAGGAGGGCAAGCAAAGAAATAGAAGCCGAAACTACTGTCGTTTTTATTTCATCGCCGCGAAAAACGGACTATTACAAAGTAACTGCCGACAAAGCCGAGTCGATTGATTTTCTTGACGCTGCATTTATTATGAAAGCAAAGAAGGACGAAGTTGCCGCTCCGTTTCAGGATGCCACAGAAATACATTTCAAACAGGTTAATCAGGCGTTGAAACAGTTTAATGCCGAAAGTATTGTGCAACAGGATACCAACAGCTTGAAAGACAAACTGAAAGACCGAAGTTCTGCCGAAGCCCAAAGTTTTTTGCGGAACTATTCGCTTGTTACGGAAGATTCTGATATAAAACAGCGTTGCAATCGGTTGCGCGAATATATTGCACAGGGTATTTATTCACAGTTGGCAAAAACTGTTCGCATTTTGTCGCGTCAGTATCAAAACGATAAACAGGTAATGAAAACAAAGCAGTACGAGATTGATTTACAACTCAATGAACTGTACGAAAAATATTATACGGCAACGTCAAACGAGTCTGTTATTGATAATACTGCACCTACCATCGTGATTTCGGAAACTTTTTTAGCATAACAGGATGTATTCAAAGGAAACACTTCAATCTGTCTTTCAGTCAAAATTCGATTTTGACACGTGGCAAAATCTGCTGCATGAACTGTTCAAAGCAAATGAATTGCGCGAACAGCCGGAGTTGCTTGACGTTTCAACAGAAACCGAAACAGCATATTATCTCGGCAAACTTTCTGCACCAGACGCCGAAATTGGACTGTTTTATTACCGTCTTTCCGTCGGTAGCGTAATGCATAAACGCGCAGGATTGCGTAAGTTGGTAAAAACTTTTATCAATCAGTGCTGGGGTGTTTTTGACGCCGCTCTTGCTGTGTTTGACGACGGCGATAATTGGAGAGTATCTTTTATTTCTGATATTAAGGGCGAAACAACATCTCCCAAACGTTATACTTTTGTTTTTGGCAACGCCGCTCAATATTATCATACTGCCGCAAGCAGATTTCTAAAGTTACAATCCGACGGTGTTTCGTTCAAAACTCTGAAAGAAGCGTTCTCGGTAGAATCTTTGACCAAAGAATTTTATAAAGAACTTTTTGACTGGTATCAATGGGCATTGTCGGACGAAATGGGCGTTACTTATCCCAATAACACTAGTACCGAAACCGGCGACCGTACTATCCAGGAACATTTGATACGCTTGATTACCCGTCTGATGTTTGTTTGGTTTATCAAACAAAAGAAACTGGTACCCAACGATATTTTTGATGTGGCAAAATTGCAGGAAATATTGACTGATTTTGACCCTGTAAGCAATTCCGGAGGAAATTATTACAACGCCATTTTACAGAATCTGTTTTTTGCCACGCTTAACAGACCTGTAAATGAACGAAAATTTGCTACGGATAAAAATTTTCAGGGAAAAGATGAACATTATGGGATTAAAACACTGTTTCGCGATGCAAATGAATACACTTATTTTAAAAAGTCAAAAGAAGAAATTATTGATTTGTTCAAACAGTCGCCGTTTTTGAATGGCGGGCTGTTTGAATGTTTAGATAAAGAACAGGATAAGAATGGTAAAATTTTCTACTACGACGGCTTCAGTCGTGTCAAAGGACGACAA
>JAISXJ010000198.1 GCA_031270565.1 Prevotellaceae bacterium | reverse complement strand
AGGGCGTCGTTTTCCGCAGGTCGCTGACCTGCGGTTATGAAAATAACGTCCTTTGGCTTCGCCGATTTTCAATTCAGGACGGCGCGCATTATTCACTATTCGTTAGGGCAACCACACAGGGTTGCACCCTACATTATTCACTATTCTCAATTCTCAATTCTCAATTCTCAATTATTCACTATTCGTTAGGGCAACCACACAGGGTTGCACCCTACATTATTCACTATTCACTATTCTCAATTCTCAATTCTCAATTATTCACTATTCACTATTCGTTATTCACTTTATAACGCCTCAAAAAAAGAATTAACCGAAAAGAAGTTGCAAACGAGGTAGAGAGGTATGTAACGCAAAAGAGGACTTTCTTCACAGAAAATCCTCCCCTTACATCAAAACAATTAAATTATAATCTTACCCTTAATAAAGAATTACCTAAAAACTAACCTAAAATCAAAGAACTTTCTTCAGGGATTAATTACACTGCAAAGATACAGTCTGATTTATTATCCACCAAGAAAAAAATCACTTTTAACACTAATATAACTCTTATTTTGAATATGCCCACTATTTTAAATGTGAAATTAACTTTTTTGAGCTTGATTAACCGCGTATTTATTATAATTTTATTTGTGTTAACAACAAAAATCACTGCTTAAAGGGGGTGTTTGGAGGCAATCTTGTCTATAAAACGTCATTTTTTTCATGAAAAATCTTTTTTTTGAAAGTTGACCACACTCTTCAACCACGCGACAAAGATACAACTAACTGCTATTTTTTCTACCTTTGCACACTATTTTTTTGAGCTATTTTTTTACTTTGAACAAATAAACGTCATGAAAGAAATCGTTGTAAGTGGTATTCGACCGACAGGAAACCTGCATTTAGGGAACTATTTTGGCGCTGTCAAGAGTTTTATAGAGATGCAGCACAACTGTCAGTGCTATTTTTTTATTGCCGACTGGCATTCTCTCACCACTCATCCGCACCCGGACAACATTCGCCACAATGTCAAAACTATTTTGGCGGAATATCTTGCCTGCGGTATTGACCCAGCTACTGCAACCATTTATGTGCAAAGCGACGTACGCGAAGTGGCGGAACTTTATCTCTATCTCAATATGAATGCCTATCTCGGTGAACTGGAGCGTGTAACCTCTTTCAAAGACAAGGTGCGTTCACAGCCGGATAACGTTAATGCGGGACTTTTGACCTATCCAAGTCTGATGGCGGCAGATATTATTGTTCACAAAGCCGCGAAAGTGCCGGTCGGTAAGGATCAGGAACAGCACGTGGAGATGGCTCGAAAGTTTGCCCGTAGATTTAACACCATTTACGGCGTTGACTATTTTGTAGAACCGGCATCCTACCATTTAAGTGAAACGGCTGTCAAGGTGCCGGGACTGGACGGGTCAGGCAAGATGGGAAAAAGCGAGGGCAACGCCATTTATCTGGTGGATGACGCGGAAACAATCCGAAAAAAAGTGATGCGCGCCGTAACCGATGCAGGTCCCACTGTGCCAAACAGCCCTAAATCAGAAGCCATTGCCAATCTTTTTCTGCTGCTGAACATTGTTTCAGACCAGACTACCTGCGACTATTTCAATGACCAATATAATGCCTGTACCATTCGCTATGGTGATTTGAAGAAACAGCTGGCAGAAGACATCAGCCGTTTTTGCACCCCCATTCGCGAGCGGATTCTGGAGCTGTTGAAAAACGATGCCTACCTCGACCGCATCGCATTACAGGGAGCCGAATGTGCACGTGCAAGCGCAGCAAAAACGCTTCGGGAGGTGCGCGAAATCATCGGTTTTCGCGGCAATTAGCCGGAAGACATCTATCCATGAAAAACCGTACAGCCTATCTGATTGTTCTGGCGCCGATGCTGATTTGGTCATCATCCTATCTGCTGACGCGCTTTGCCCTTGAGGTATTCCCTCCGATGACATTGATTACTGTACGCATCTTTATAGCAGTATTGCTGTTGCTGGGAGCA
The DNA here is from genome assembly GCA_031270565.1 of Prevotellaceae bacterium. GTDB lineage: Bacteria > Bacteroidota > Bacteroidia > Bacteroidales > Paludibacteraceae > F0058. The sequence goes on along the minus strand of JAISXJ010000198.1, from coordinate 1,151 downwards.
GGACTGATGCTCGGAACATTGCAAAAACTGCGCAAAAAGGAAATCAAACTCTTTATTCTTATCGGGCTGCTACAGCCTTTTCTCTATTTTATCTGTGAAACATACGGACTGAAATTTGTGTCGCCAACGGTTGTTTCCGTGTTCGTATCCACCATACCGCTGTTCTCACCGCTGTTGGCGTTTTTATTTCTCAGAGAACGGATTAGTGTAGCCAATATGGTTGGCATTGTGGTGTCGCTGGCAGGCGTGATGATGCTGGTGATTGACGGAGAACGCCTGAGCGCACATCCGGCAGGACTTTTATTATTGATGATAGCGGTGTTTGCGGCAGTTATGTACACCGTTTTGCTGCGTAAAATACCGGATTACTATTCCGATACAAGCATTGTCTTTTATATGCATGCAGGCAGCCTGCTGTTTTTCATCCCTACATTTTTGATAGTGGATGCACCTCATCTGGGCGAGATAGATTTTCGTTGGGAAGCGCTGGGAGCAATTGCAGCGCTGGCGCTGTTTGGGTCGATGCTTGCGTTTATTCTTTTTTGCAAGGTTGTCCGCCAAATTGGCGTTACCCGTGCCAATATGTTTTGCAATATCGAACCCGGCTGTACGGCTTTGCTGATGTTGCTTGTTTTTGGCGAACAGTTGAGTCTCGTAAAATGGGCAGGTATTGCTGTGGTGATTGCAGGCTTGTTCATCAGTCAGATTCCCAGACGCCGCAAAAGTAGCGAACAGTGAACAACGAATAGTGAATAATGAATAATTACGAATTGAGAATTGAGAATTGAGAATTACGATTTACGATTTAAAATCTAAAAACTAAAAACTGAAAACTGATAACTGATAACTAATTCTGCTCTCGCTGCTTAAAATGTTTGTTTCTATTGATATGTAAGCCGTAAACGGCTAATAACTAAACTCTAAACTCTAAAAAAAAATTATTCACTATTCATTATTCGTTATTCACTAAAAAAGTATTATCTTTGCCCCGTTCTTAAACACAACTAAAATCAATACAAAACGATGCTTACATCTGGGATTCTATATTTACCCTTTTTTCAGTTTAGACGGTTTAACCGGCTAAAAGTAAGCTCGTTACAAAAGCCCCCCCCCGCATTCAGCTTAACTCCTTGTATTCAAGGGCTTATCAT
>JAISXJ010000149.1 GCA_031270565.1 Prevotellaceae bacterium | reverse complement strand
TCAATTTTGAGTAGGGGGGCTTACTTTTTCAAAAACAAATCCGAAATGACGTTTTATCGGCATCTCGGACAGGTGTTTTGTGCGCTTTTTAAGTTTAGCGGACAGCAATAGTTTTTTTTATTGTCTGAACAGCGCGACCGATGATTGGGAGTTTTCTAAAAATGAATCTGTACCTGCATGCCCAATGCTATATTACTGTTGTCAGGAATGGTTACAGATGGCGCAAGCCGCATTGATAAATCGGGTGAAATATCAAAATCAGCCAGTTGAGCATCCACAAAAGCATCTATTACTGTGATGGCATAGAAAGCAACCGCCCCGATTATCGCCAGGTCGCGACTGCGCCGAAAAGAGTTCTGCCGCTGCTTTAAAAAAGATGTCGCATCAGATCCCGAGTAGCCTTTGGGCAGCAGTTTTTCGTAACTTTTGGTATCCGGGTCGTCATCTGCCATGTCGCGATAGCCTTGCAGATAGTCATTATAATATCTCCCGTTCCAACTGATTCCGTAAGCCAATCCTGCAAAACCGCCATAAACAATTGGTATTTTCCAGTATCGGCGGTTGTAAAACTGCCCCAGACCGGGGAAAAGCAACGCATACCAGACACTTTTATTCGCATCGGGTTTGAAAAAGACCTGTGGCAAAGCTGTTGCAGCCCCAGCTATGTCAGGCAGGGTATCTGCCTTTACACTTCCGCCGTTGAGGGCAGAACGAACTGCTATCGTATCGCGAGGTACAACCTGCTGAGCTGACACTGAGAGGATGTACATAAAACAGAAAAACGGTAGCAGAACCTTTTTCATTGGCGGTTTAAGTTATCTCAGGCGGTCGAAAACAGACATAAGGCGCATCAAATCGTCGTCGGAGGAAAAAGGGATTGTAATGATGCCTTTTCCCTTTTCATTGTATTTGAGTTTCACTCGCGCCAAAAGCAACTCCTCCAATTCTGAGGTTATCTTTTTTGCTTCCTCCGGCAAAAGCGCTTTGGGAGAGGGTGTTTTGGGTAGCACAACGGATTCGCCCTGTGTCATTTTCCGTACAATCTCCTCTGTCTGCCGTACGGAATAGCCTTCTGCGACAATCTGTTCATAGATTTTTTTCTGGTCAATGGGGTTATCAAGGCTTGCTAATGCACGTGCGTGTCCCATGTCAATCATCCTGTTGGTGATGCCAAGTTGCACCTCGGCAGGCAGTTTCAGCAGGCGTAGGTAGTTGGCAATGGTGGCGCGTTTTTTGCCCACCCGTTCACTCAAACGCTCCTGCGTGAGATTGTAATCGGCTATAAGTTTGTTATAAGATAGCGCTATTTCAATGGCATTCAGGTCTTCACGCTGAATATTTTCGATAAGAGCCATTGCCATAATCTGTTCATCGTCGGCGGTACGGATATAAGCGGGTACTTTTTCCAGTCCCGCTAACTTTGAAGCGCGGTAGCGCCGCTCTCCGGCGATAATCTGGTAATTCTCATCGTCAATTTTACGTAATGTGAGCGGCGAGATAATCCCGTTTTCACGAATGGAAGCCGCCAACTCCTCCAAAGATTCTTCATCGAAATAGTTACGCGGTTGATTGGGATTGGCATGAATATATGCCAAATCAATTTCATTAATGGACGAACCGCCGTCGGTTTTGATGGTGTCGGTGTCAATGAGAGCGCCCAGCCCTCTTCCCAGCGCCTGTTTTTTCATGCGGAAATGTTTTTTTAGGATTTACTTTTGTTAATTAATTCTGTGGCGAGGTCAATGTGATTTTGAGCGCCTTTGGATTCGGGGTCATAGAGAATGACAGGCTGTCCGTAGCTGGAGGCTTCGCTGAGTTTGACATTGCGTTGTATCTGCGTATTAAACACCATATCCTGAAAATGACTCTTTACCTCGTTTGCCACCTGATTGGCATAACGCAGGCGAACATCGTACATAGTGAGCAAAAAACCCTCGATAGCCAGATTTACATTGAGTTTCCCTTTGATAATTTTTATGGTATTGAGTAATTTTCCAATACCTTCGAGTGCAAAATACTCACACTGCACGGGGATAATCACCGAGTCGGCAGCCGTCAGACAGTTGACCGTGATAATACCCAGTGAGGGCGAACAGTCAATCAGAATAAAATCGTAGTCAGCTTTGATAGGTTGCAGCACATGACGCATCCGTTTTTCCCTATCTTCCAGTTCAAGCATCTCTATTTCGGCGCCGACAAGGTCAATATGCGACGGCATCACGCTGAGGTTTTCTATATCCGTTTTACAAATAGCATCCTGTGGGCTAATGTCGTCAATAAGACATTCATAGACGGTGCTTGTCATTTTTTTGATGTCAATACCCAGCCCTGACGAAGCGTTTGCTTGAGGGTCGGCATCTACTACCAATACCCGTTTACCGAGGTGTGCCAGCGATGCGGCAAGATTGATACACGTAGTGGTTTTGCCTACTCCACCTTTTTGATTGGCAATTGCAATAATTTTTCCCATAATAACAATAGCAATATTTTAAAATACTTATTTTTATACGTGATGAGAATGTTCTCTTCGTGCTTTGTCGATGGCTTCTACAGTGCGCAGGATAATAGTGTTTGGTTTAATGAGTTCCAAACAGTGATAATCCCTGTAACGACAGGTTTTGTCGCTGTGCGCCGTACACGGACGGCACGGCAAACTCACTCCGGCACAGTTTTCGTATGGCTGTTTCCATCCCAGAAATCCCGCAAACGGATGTGTTGCTCCCCAAACGGAAATGACGTTGGTATTGGTGAGCGCTGCGAGATGCATATTGCCCGAATCCATCGAAATCATCGCATCCAGTTGCGCGGTCAGAGCCAACTCTTCCTCTATGGTTGTGAGACGGTCATTGACAAAAACAATGTTTTCAAATTTTTCATCCCACGCTGCCCGTACCTCGTCGGTGTGGCGTCCAAGTCCAAAAAGGAAGATTTTTGTGTCGGATTGCCTGTAAAAATAGGCTATCACCTCCTCCATTTTGGAAAGTGGAAGCGTCTTGCCACGAGCCTCCGAAAAGGGCGCAATACCAAGCCATGTACCACTCTTGATACCATAAACATCTTCAATATGTTGCCTCTGTAACGGATGAACAGGTATTGACTCAAAAGAGTTATCAGACACCAGATTCACTTTGGCAAAGGCATCGGAATAACGGTCGAAGATACTTTTTAATGCCCTGTAACGTCTGGCGCCCAAAAGAATAAGGCGTCTCATAGCGGCTTTCTGGTTGTCTATGACAACACGTTTGCTGCCCGAAATACCAAACAGCATAGACAGAAATCTGCTAAAACGTCCCCCCTGAAGGTCGATAACCGCATCGAATTTTTCATGCCGCAACCGTTGATATAACCGGAAAACTCCCCAAACTCCCGTGTAATCGCTGTGAACATTGACACCAATAAAATCAACATGCTGCATATATTCAAAAAGGGGCTTGAAAAAAGTCTGGCTAAGCATCGTGAAATGATGTTCGCTGTAAATCCTGTCGAGCGAATCAATCACCGGCACTGAGGAAGCCACATTGCTAACATTTGAAAAACAAATAACCAATATCTTCATACCATAAATTGTCCTCTCGTCCGAGAGGTAATATTCAAAGATTTTCCTGCAAAGGTAACTCTTTTTTTTTTACGAGGATTAAAGGGGAGCGAAGGTTAATTCTTTTTTCTACCTTATTCAGACACAAATTTATCATATATTTGTGTCTAATTTCACATTGCAAAGGTAACTCTTTTTTAATTATTAGAGTGTAGAGTGTAGTTATTAGTGAATGTTTTTCGGGCTTTTATTTCTCTGTGTCTCTCTGTGTGTTCTCTGTATAACTCCGTGCAACAAGAAACTTGGCAACTCTCGCTGCTGAATTTCACAGAGAAGCACAGGACTTGTCCCGCCAAAGCGGGAGGTTTCACAGAGTTACACAGAGATTTGTCCTTGCGAGACAGTATTCACTAAAAACTACACTCTAATAACTAAAAAAGCCCCGCGAGGGGCTTTCATCATTTGTCTAAACGCATAACGGCTAC
>JAISXJ010000162.1 GCA_031270565.1 Prevotellaceae bacterium | reverse complement strand
TAATTATGCAGATAGTTTGTTAAAACCGGAGAGGTCGAATAGTCTAAATGAAAATTATTCAGAAAATACACAATAATCTCTTTTTCAACATCTTCTATGCTGAAACAAGACAACAATTCCGCTATTTTTCTTTTATTTATCATTTTTTATGACGACTATGCGCAACAAAAGTACTACATATTTTATTAATTACAAAGAGGGCTATGTTATTTCTTCGTTAAATATTCGGATTATTTTGCCAGTTTCGCTCTCAATTCTTTCAATCGCCTTGCAGCCTGCTGATTATCCACTTTGATGTACCGCATGAAAGCTACCGGACTTTTATGCCCCGAAATCCGCATCAGTTCCTCTGCGGGAAAGCCGGATAAATACATATTCGTACAAAACGACCGCTGGCAGGTATGCGAAGAAATCATTTTCCATTTCTCGAATATTTTCTTTTCCCGATTCTTGCCTTTCTTGCGAACAACTTCAATTTTCTGTTTCAGTTTTGCCCTTTGTCCCAATTCTTTAACCCGCTCATTAAACGTATAGCTCGGAATTTTAGGCAAATCATAGTTGTATTTTGTGAGAATCTCCGGCACATAGTCAATCATCTGAATGACAACGGCTTTATGAACTTTCCTTTGTTTAAGGTTAATATTCCCATTTTCCAAATCAACATGTTCAGGGCTTAAAGTTGATAAGTCACTGTATCGTAATCCGGTAAAACTTCCGACAATAAATATGTCACGAATTTCATCCAACTGCTTATCATCCGACAAGTCAAGTTCATATCCTGTCCTTTTGTACGGAATAGCCCCGCTTATGGCTGTTGCGCTTGAGTTCTCTATTGAGAACTGATTTGTCTTTCCCAACGAGTTCAGCTATTTCTTTTTGTTGTTTTCCTGCACAGAGTAATACATCTATTTCGTACCGCGAGCGTTACAAAGAATTTTTGAAAATAGATTTTCCCCGCATACCCTATCCCGAAAACGCCGAACCGTAGGGGCAACCCTTGCGGTTGCCAAAAATCTGCCGCCCAAAGCGTAGAATTTCTACATAGGAGGTTATCAGCCTGCGTAAAAATGGCACAGATGTAAAAACCGGATATCAGGCACATTTTTTATCTGAGAGAAAAATTGTAGGTAATTGTTCCCATCGCCGTACCGCCCGTAGCAGACGTAAATTTTATCTTTCTGGCGGCTTCAAGTGTAACGTTACGTAATTGATTATCAGTTATATTTGTGCCTTTTGCGATGGTGGCAGAGGTAACGTTACCCGAATCGTCCACACGAATATCCACTACGATACGTCCTTCTTCGTTACTGTTGTATGGGGGCGCGAAAAATTGCGAGCGCATTGTACGGGAACAAAGCGAAAAAGAGTGTCCTCCGGCATTGCCTTTTCCCAGAGGGTTTCCGGAAATAGTCTCGCCGATGGTCGTTCCCTGCCCTTTGGATGTACCTCCTGCACCGTATCCTCCGGGACCGTTTTCTCCTGACCCTCCGGGCATTCCGGCATTTCCACCACCTGTTCCTCCCGTTCCTGATGGCGTACCGGCGCCACCGAAAGCGTTTGTCGCCAAACTGCGTGCCTGATCGGCTTTGGCTTTCTGCTCTGCCTCAATGACCGCCTGTCGTCTTTGCCGGTCAATCTCCTCCTGCCTCAGACGCTCCCGTTCACGAACGATGCGATCCTGTTCAATTTTGGCTTTACGCTGGGCATCAATGGTTGCCGCCGATTCAGCCTCCTGCGTTGCTATGTCGTCGGTTGGGGATGCTGCGGGGACGTTGTCGGGCGATGTGATTTGCGTTGCATCTTCCGACGCCGCTACTGAAGGCATATCTTCGGCTTTGGCAATTTCCTGCGGCGTACCCAGTCCCGATGGTGCAGCCTCGCCAAAACCATCAATATCCAAGCCAAGACTTACCATAATGCCTTCGTCTTTTGTCAGAATTTCAGGCTTTGGCATTATCATCAACAATAGAAATAACAGCAATACTCCACAAGTCAACATGGTGTAGAACGCAGAGCGAAGATCGGATTTATTTATTGTCGTCATAATATGATAATTATGGATTATGTACTTTCCCCGTAGTTTTGCCTGCAAAGATAATTCTTATTTTTTATAGCACCTCAAAAAAAGAATGAATAACGAATAACGAATAGTGAATAATGAATAATGAAGAATGAAGAATGAAGAAATTAAGTAATGAAGTAATGAAGTAATGAAGAATAAATAACATAGCGCACATTATTCACTATTCACTATTCACTATTCGTTATTCGTTATAAAAGTATATGTCCTAACGGGCAAAAAAACGGCTTCCCAGACTGCCTGCAAGGCAGAATTTTCGTAACCGCATACAAGCGATAGCGCAGTTTGCGGAAAAAGTCGCCTCGCGAACCTGCACCTGAAAGGTGCGACAAGTGATAAAAAGTCCTGCCTTGTCAGGCAGTGGTTAGGTGTGTCGAGCTTGTGCCGCAGGTCGCTGACCTGCGGTTATGAAAATAATGTCCCTTCAGGACAACTTCGTATAACTCATATTTTCAGCATTTTAGTTCAACCCTACGGGTTGAGGTTGGTTGTGTTTCGTTGTTAACCGTAAGTTGCACTTACGGTTATTCACATTTTGTCCTTGCGGACAACTGCGATACAGCCCTGCAAGCGCGATTTGTTGCGTCAAAGTCAGGTGTACGAATTACTATATGATAAATCAGTTGCGTATAACTCATATTATTAGCGTTTTAGTCCTGCCTTTTATCGTTTTCTAAATGCACATCGGGTTTCTTCATTCTTCATTCCTTCATTTCTCAATTCTCAATTATTCACTGTTCACTATTCATTATTCGTTATTCACTTTATATTATAGCGCCTCAAAAAAAGAATTAACCCATTTATCAGCATGTTTTTTGTGTGTTTTGAACTGTTTCAGACGTTTCTTCTCTCTGTTGACTGGCAAAATCAGGACGATTTACCTCCCGATACAAAATTTTACCCTCTTTTTTGACGGCATTTTGCCCTAATCAGGCGACTTTAATCCGCATATTCTATTTCTACTGCGTATAGATATGAAATAATTAACGTATTATAAATAAATTATTTAACTGGTTTTAGTTGTAATAGTTGTGTATTTGTTTTTTTTCAAAGACGTATTTTTGTGTAGGTAGAATGTGAACAACCTGCTCTTTTAAATCCTCACCTTTGTACCGTTGAAATAAAGACTTTTTATTTTATATTTTTCGACACGTATTTTCTCTAATTTGTGAATCCGGTACACTATTATGAAACAATTACTTCGTTTTTTACCTGTTTTACTTTATTTTGCGATATGCGCTCAAGGCGTTTCAGCGCAAAACGGTGTTATCACCGGTACAGTTATTTCTTCCGGGGACAGGTTGCCACTTGTGGGCGTATCCGTGTCCGTCGTCAATTCAACAGTCGGAACAGTCAGCAATGACGTAGGGCATTTTGCTATTGAGGCAGCTGTGGGCAGTGAATTGGAGTTTTCGTTTATAGGCTTTAAAACACTCAGACACAAGGTAGTTTCCTTTGCGCCGCTTTCTATTGAGTTGAGTATGGACGGGCGTGTACTCGATGAAGTGGTTGCTGTGGGTTACGGCACAATGAAGCGTAGCGACCTGACGGGCGCCATCTCTTCGGTAAAGGCAGATGCGCTGCAAAAGACGCCTGCCGCAGGACTTGACCAGGCTTTGCAGGGACGTGCTGCCGGCGTAACGATAAATGCCAACAGCGGACAGCCCGGACAGACTGCAGAAATACGTATTCGCGGTATTGGTACCATTAACAACAGCAGTCCTATTTATGTGGTGGACGGTATCATTGTCGATGACATTAAGTTTGTCAGCTCCAGCGACATTGAATCTATTGAGATTCTGAAAGACGCCTCATCATCTGCCATTTATGGCGCCCGCGCCGCCAATGGCGTGATTCTTTTGTCCACAAAAAAAGGTAAGCCCGGTCCTGCAACCGTCAGTTTGAATGCCTGGGTCGGTACGCAAAACCGCTGGAACAAGCTCGACCTGATGCAAAGCAAGGAACTTGCGGAGACAATCGTTAAGTTGGAGAGAGTAAATTCGCAGATAAACTACTACAATACCAGAGGCTTCGATCAATGGTTGAAAGCCTATCGTCTGGGAAAATCGCCTTACTATCCGACCAATCTCACCTATTCGGAGGTAGAAACCGACTGGCAGGATGCCGTTTTTAACAAGAATGCGCTTATTCAGAATTACAGTCTGCAGGTCAACGGCGGCACTAATGCCGCTGCCTACGCTGTCAGCGCCAGCTATTTCACGCAGGAAGGTACCATTATTGGGTCGAACTATCAGCGTCTTACCATCAGAGCAACCGGTTCGTTGCAGGTGCGCAAATGGTTGAAGCTGGGCGAAAACATCACCATGATGAATGCCACCGAACGCAACGCCATGCACAATAGTTCCAGCCCCGGCGCATCGGTGCTGGCAGCAGCGCTGGCAATGGCGCCATGGGATCCGACTCACTACCCCGATGGAACAGTCAATGTTGACGGAGAGGATCTCAGCGGACGGATTTCTGCCGGATCGAACAACAAAAATGTTACCAATCCATTTATTATGTTGGAACATTCACATCCAGACAGGCGTACAGAACGCTATGTCGGCGATGTTTTTATGGAACTCACGCCGGTCAGAGGTTTGCTGATGCGCTCGGCATTGAGTATGGATTTAAGCAATGCACGCAACCGCGAATTTAAAGACGCTTACAGATATTCGGATTATAACCCTTCCGACAAGAATTTTCTCACTGCCAGTATGGCACGCTATTGCCGGATGATGTGGGAGAATACAGTAACTTATTCACGGGAAATCCGCAAACACAACTTCACCGTTCTGGCGGGACAGTCTGTTGAGGAATACAACGAAAATTCCATTAGTGGCTCGGGGGCAAAGATTCTTGACCCGAAGCCGACGCACTGGTATCTCAGTTACACTACTGAAGACCGCACGGAAGCAGGCGAGGGCGTTTCCCGCGAACGCCGTTTTTCGCTCTTTAGCCGTGTGCATTACAGCTATAATAACCGCTATCTGCTAACGGCGAACTTCCGTACCGACGGCTCAAGCAAGTTTCCCGAAAATACTTTTGGCTACTTCCCCTCTGTGGCAGGCGCTTGGCGCATCAGCGAGGAGAGCTGGATGCAGGATATTCCCAATCTCAACGACCTGAAACTGCGTTTCGGATGGGGACAAATCGGCAATGACCAGATAGGCAATAACACGTTTCAGCAAACGATACACGACAACAATCCCACTTTTGTCGGCTATCCTTTTGGCGACCCTCAGGCTTTGGCGCTGGGAGCGGCAGTGCTTACCTTTGCCAATACGGGAGGCAAGTGGGAAACTACCGAACAGATGAATATTGGCGTGGATTTCAGTATATTCAACAATTTTGTCAGCGGCTCTTTGGAGTTGTACCGGCGTGATACAAAAGATATGATTTTGCCCATACCGGCTCCGGCACATACAGGACCTCGCTATTCCAGTTCCGACAATGTCGGCAAGGTGCGCAATCAGGGTATTGAGTTGACGGTTAATCTTCAGCATACTGTCAGAAAAGTTTCATGGTCGGTAAACGGTAATATTTCAATCCTGAGCAATGAACTGGTAGCTCTCAATGGCGGCACTTCCATTTTTAATGATAACGGTACCATTATAGATGAAGGTTTTCCGCTCTATGCTTTCTATGGATACGAATATGAGGGTATCTATGACAGCGATTCGGAAGCCATTCAGCATCTCTATTACTACGCCAGTAATCCTGCGGCATTGCCTAAACATGCCGGTGATGCCAGGTTCAAAGACCAGAACAAAGATGGTAAAATTGACCTGACGGACAGAGTTTACATCGGCAATCCTTTCCCGTGGCTTTCCTACGGATTGAATCTGGGCGTTGAGGCTTATGGATTTGATTTGCAAATCTTCCTGCAAGGCGTCTATGGCAACTCTATCTACAACAATTTGCGCAAAGATCTTGAGGGAAAAGGCACCGGTACCACGCTTAGCACGGCTATGCGCAATGTCTGGACGCTGGAAAATCTGTCGGGGGACATTCCAAATCCTTATGGCAGTTCGGAAAACTTCGCCGTATCAACCCGATTTGTGGAAGACGGCGCCTATCTGCGCCTCAAAAACGTACAGCTGGGTTATTCTCTGCCACGAAAATGGCTGAGCAAAGCCACTATCAACCGCTGTCGTCTCTACGTAACAGCAGCAAACCTGCTGACCATCACCGGTTACACCGGTTACGACCCCGAAGTGGGCGGCGGCGTGGACTACAGCAACTACCCGCAGAGCCGTACCGTTACATTCGGTGTAAACCTTGATTTTTAAAAATAAATACATAATCTGACTTTAAAATACAGTTTGTTATGAAAAAATATCTGTCCCTTTTAATTCTTGGAGTTGCGCTAAGCTCCTGCACCGAATGGCTGGGCGAGGAAGTGCCGGGTACTACAAAACTCAACGACTTTTTCTCGGTCGGTGAAAGAGCCATTCAGGTTGTTACCGGAGCATACGTTCCTCTGTCATGGGAATACAATACGACCTATTACAGTGAGTGGTTTATCGGAGATATTATGTCGGACGATGCACTCAAAGGCGGGGCAAACACGGGCGATATGGCAATGGCTTACGACATGGAGAATTTCAAGGTCAATGGCGATAACACGTTGCTGCTTGATTTTTATCGAGCACAGTATCAGGGTATCAGTCGCTGTAATGTGGCGCTGAAAAATATTCCGGACATGGCTCCTGATGAGGTTTTGACCACTTCCATGCGCGACCGTTTGATGGGAGAGGCTTATTTTCTGCGGGCAATGTACTATTTCCGTCTGGTGCGGGTTTTTGGCGGTGTGCCGAAAGTAGATTTTGTCATCACCTCGTCCGACAACTGGCAGCAGCCGCGGGCTTCGGCGGAAGATATATACGTGCTCATTGAGCAAGACCTGCAAAAAGCCAACGCCATGCTCTGGAAAAAGAGCGAATATCCGCTTGCCGATCTGGGACGCGCTACCAAAGGCGCTGCGCAGGCAATGCTGCTAAAGGTGAATCTCTATCAGAAAAAATTCTCAGAAGCCAAAGCGTGGGGCGATTCCATTCAACTTTCGGGCGAATATGAGCTGGCGCCGACATACGCCGAACAGTTTCTGCTCTCGGGCGAAAATGACATCGAATCGGTGTTTGAAATACAGTATATCGAGGACCCGACGAGCGATTACGGAGAAGGCGACGGCTTTTCACGCGGCACATTTACTACGGTGCTGACCCGTTCGCGCTCATCGCAGCTGGGCGGAGGATGGGGATTCAACCACCCGACACAAAATCTCTACGACGAGTTTGAATCCGGCGACCCGCGCCGCGATGCTTCCATATTTACGCCGGATCCTGGGAAAATAGATAATCCGGAGGAGGAAATCTATCTGGGCAGCAGTTATCTGAACCGCAAACTGATATGGATTGAGTTGGATAATTCGTTCCCCCAGCTGGCGCATGCCTCGCGCGGTCCGCTCAACAGAAAAGTGATTCGCTATGCCGACGTGCTGCTGATGTATGCTGAGGCATGCGCCGAGAGTAACGCTCTGAGCGAAGCCAAAGCAGCGCTCGAACGGGTACGTGCCAGAGCGCGCGGAGGCGATGCGTCTATCCTGCCACAGTTCCCCAATTACAGAGGATATACCGATTCCAGAGATGACCTTATTCAGGCAATTCGGCACGAGCGTCGTGTGGAATTGGCAATGGAAGGACACCGCTGGTATGACATCTGCCGCTGGGGAATTGCCCAAGAGACAATGGAAGCCTACAAACTAACCGAAACGCCCGAAGCGCGAAACGAAATGGCGCCTTTTATCAAGGGCAAGCACGAGTTGTTACCTATACCAAACATAGAGATTGAACGTAACCCGATGGATCAAAATCCAGAGTATTTTTAATAATTACGAATTACGAATTGAGAATTGAGAAACAACGTTCGGCGTTAGCCAATTACGAATTACGTACGATTGACGATTTAAAACTCTAAACTCTGACAACTGAACAATCTCCGTGTAATTCCGTGTAATCTGTGGCTAACATAAAAACTGAAAAACTGAAAAACTGACAACTGAAACCAAAGACCGACGCCTCTGCGAGAATGGGAGTGCACCTAAATAATAGAAACGTTTTAAGCAGCGAGCGCAGAGGCAAACTTGTTTGACTATGCCGAGTCGCGCAAAACGACTAAATTTATTGAACTAAAAAACGTAACCTGTTGTGAAATAGATTATTTTCTTTTCATTGTTAATAGAATTTTTTAAAAAGTACAATTAAATTATTTCTTACCCTTATTTTTTTTAATTATTTTGACCGTTTTTCTTGTGTAATTAACATTATTTTATTTAGTATTATTTGTTTTTTTAATTTCTAACTCTCTAAAAAAATTATTATGAAAAAAATCAACCAGTTATTTGCATTTGCACTTTGTGCAACTGTTTTACTATCGACTTCCTGTAAGAACGATCCAGTGGATGAAGAAATCCCTCCCACAGGGATTTCGTTGAATCAGATTACACTGGAAGTGCCTGTTAGGCAAACCAGAACGTTAATCGCCGTACTAGCGCCCTCCGGAGCTACAGGTACGATAGAATGGTCGTCTCTGAATCCGGCTGTTGCCTCCGTGGTTAACGGCGTTGTTACCGGTGAGAGCGTCGGCTCAACCACTGTTGCTGCTACTTGCGGCGCTTTCTCTGCTACCTGTGCCGTTACGGTTACAGGCTCAGTAACCGAAGAAGTGGACGAATCGCTTGAAGGAAGCGACTACTTCCTTATCGCTTTGGATGGCATTTCTTCTGAAAAAATCGCTGACAAAATCGTAGCAGATTTCCGTGTGAATGAAAATGATGGCAGATTCCTGTATATATGGAGTGCCACTTTTGATCCCGGTACGAGTACCGGACCGAATTTCTACGGTGAGGTTGAAGGATGGTACAGTCTTGTTGTTGGCGCCATAGGCTGGTCAGGAGCAGGATTTTACATTTCTGACAGTGTTATTTACAACAACCTGCCTCTGCTAGAAAAGTTGGTAGCGCTTTCCGAAAATCCGGAAGACTATTACCTGCATTTTGCCTACAAAAGTCAGCAGGCGGGAAGATCCGTTTGGTATGGATTTGACGGTGTTCAAACGCCAACCAAAACCAAGGGTGTATTTGTAGTGGGTGATGTTCCTTTTACTGATGCCGGCGATACTCGTCAGCCTTATGGGACTTACATACCCGATGGCGAATGGCACTATCTGGAAATACCGTTCACCTACTTTGCAGAACAGGGATTGCTTTATCAAGCGGGTTCTCACCCCGGCAATGTATTCTTTATATTGGGCGGTCCTACCACAGGAACGACCGTGGAATTTGACGCTGTATTCTTCTACAAGAAAAAACAGTAACCGTATTTTTGGCAGGGTGAGTTTGATCGCTTGCCCTGTTACAAACAGATATTAAAAAAACAGAGTTGTTTTTGCAAATCATTTAACCCTATAAAAACAGAGTTATTATGAAAAAAGTTATTTTCTCTTTATTTTTATGGATTTGTGCAGTTGCGCTTTCTGCACAGGTCATTGTTCAGAACAACGGCTATACGATGATAGGAAACAATGCAACAGGCACTATTCTATCAAAATTGGCTGTTGGTACGCTTGGTTCAAATGATGCAATTGCCTATATTGGCGGCTCTCATTACTACGGATTAAAGGTCTCAAATGGCGGTATGGATGACAAAACCGGTATTTTTTCGACTACTTCAGCTTGTAGTGGTTCTAGTAGTAGAGCTATCGGAGTTTGGGGGCAAGGTGCGTACAATTCAGGTTACGGTTGTGCAGGGATAGGTATTGGAGTAAGGGGCTTATCCGGCAGTACAAATGCTACATTATCTAGAGCTTATGGTGTTTCCGGTTTAATTGTAGGCAGTAGAGGTGCAAGTATTTATGGCGCTTTTGGCAGTACGGAAACGGCTATTCCTACAGGGCTTTATGCAGGATACTTTGACGGCAATGTTGTTGTTACGGGAACCATTAATGGAACAACTATTGGAACAAGCGACAGCCGCTTAAAAACCAATGTGCTGAATCTTGACTGTCAGCAGACACTTGACAAGCTTTTGCAGTTGCGCCCTGTAGAGTACAATATGCAGCAGGTTTTGTTTGATGCGGATAGCACAGACGAAAACGGCAATACTGTAACGTACCGAGTGCAGCGTTACAATGAAAATTCGCAGATTTTTCAGAAAAAACACTACGGACTGATTGCACAGGAAGTGCAAGATATTTTTCCTGATCTTGTTTATGAGGGCAGCGATGGTTATCTTGGCATTGACTACACAAGCCTTGTGCCTCTGCTGCTCAAAGTGGTACAGCAACAGCAACAGCAACAGCAACAATCCATTGAACAGTTGCAACTTGCTCTAACGCCGCAGCAGAGTAACGCGCCCGCAACGCTCTATCAGAACGCGCCTAATCCGTTTAATCAGACAACCTCAATTAGCTACTGGTTGCCCGAAACGGTAAGTAACGCCTCTCTGTATATCTACGACTTGCAGGGCAAACAGCTGAAACAGACAGCACTCTCGCAGTACGGTGAAGGAACATACACAATCTCCGGCTCCGAGTTCCCCGCAGGCGTTTACCTCTATGCGCTTATCGCGGACGGTAAGGAAATTGATATGAAACGAATGATTTTGACGGAATAAAGGAGGGAAAGGAAATGAAAACAAAAATAATTTTATTATTTTTTCCCGTCTTACTTGTAATGTCTTGTAACGGAGGTATTAATGAAATTATCGAAAAAGACGATATTATAGGGCAATGGAAACTGACAGGAGTTAGAACTATGTATAATTCTGATTATCAAAATGTTATAATAGAAGATTACTCCAATTCCAATATTATTTATGATTTTAGAGTTAATAATAAACTAACAGTTACAGGCTACATTGCCGATGATTTATCGGAAGGCGAACATTTTTACGAATACACAAAAATGATTTTTGACCCCCTTAGTCTTCCCGGTCCAAATCTTAGGATAGATAATAACGAGCTTGTTTTTTGTGAAATAAAAGACAATGAAATGACTGTCGGAATAGATGACCACATAACGAATGTTGACGAGAATGGCAGAGTGGTGCGCAAATGGAAAACTTTTATTAAACTCAATTGACTATGAAAAAGGCACTAATCACATTCGTTGTATTCCTTTTTAGTGTTTCCAACATGTTTGGGCAAGGAAATGTGTTGTATTCTATGATACAGCAGATAAAAAAAACAAATGTTGTTTTTAGTACGGTTTCTGTTTTGAGCAAAGTAAGTGCAGAAAAAAGGGTATTGAACAATTTTGAAAATCCAGACGAAGTTATTTTCTTCGAATATCGTTCACCATATATTAGTAATTATGAACATACTCATGGTATCAATTTAATAATACCTGTGAAAGATAAAAATATAACCTTGGAATTAATGACGGTTCCTGATGATTTTTATAATTATGAAATTATAACTTCTGCTGGCGAGAAAAAAACTGCAAACAAAAACATTAAGCACTATCAAGGAGTAGTTCAAGGAGAAACAAACAGTTTGGCTGCAATTTCGTTTTATGAAGATGGAATAATGGGATTAATTTCATTAAATGATGGGAATTATAATATCGTAAAAGATGAACAATCAGGCAAGCATTTTATCTATAACGATAAAAATCTGAAAGAACGGCTACAAATGGTATGTGGAACAACAGATGAAGATTCTGTTTCGTATAAATCGTATGTGCTGTTTCAACAAAGAGATCAGATTATCAAGTCACGAACGTTGTCTCAACAATTACAAGCAGCAGGTAGAGATAAAGTGGTTAAGTTCTATTTTGAAACAGAGTACGATATATATCAAACTCGTGGAAGTGTGTCTTCTGTTGAGGCATTTATTACTGGTTTATATAATCAGGTTGCTATTCTGTACCAAAATGAGGATATTCCGACTCAAATTTCTTCTATTTATGTGTGGACATCTACAGATCCATATACGGGAACAACTACAGCAACTTTGTTAAGTCAATTTCAAAGTACAAGGACAAGTTTTACAGGAGACTTAGGAATGTTGCTGACATTTAGGAGTGTAGGGGGAGGACTTGCTGCTGGGTTCAATGGACTTTGTAATACCTCTGTAAGTCAAAGATTAGCGGTAGCAATGTTATATAATAGTTACAGCAATATACCAACTTATAGTTGGTCAGTTCAAGTTGTTACTCATGAATTTGGACATTTATTTGGATCTCGCCATACTCATGCGTGTGTGTGGAATGGAAACAATACAGCGATAGACGGGTGTGCTGGAGCAGTAGAAGGTACTTGTTCATTACCTGGTTATCCTGCTGATGGGGGTACAATTATGAGTTATTGTCATTTAAGTGGACGACCTGGCATCCATTTCAGTTTAGGTTTTGGTTCACAACCAGGAAACGTAATCAGAAATAGTGTAAGTAATGCAAGTTGTCTAACACCGTGCGATACTCCAACAAATTATACAGATCATACTGTAACATCCAATACAACAGTTACTGGTTGCGTTATCAACGTTCAAAACGTAACCGTCGAAAACGGCGCCAAGCTTACGCTTGATGCAGAAAACCGCACTGTTATCAACGGCGCATTTGAAGTAAAACTTGGTTCAGCGCTGGAAATAAAATAGTGTGCAGTAATTTCAGCAGGGCGAGTTTGATCGCTTGCCCTGTTACACAGTCTCTCTCATGTCAGTGAATAACGAATAGTGAATAATGTAGGGTGCAACCCTGTGTGGTTGCCCTGGTGAATAGTGAAGAATTAAGAATTGAGAATTGAGAATTGAGAATTGAACAATTTCCGTGTAGTTCCGTGTAATCTGTGGCTAACATAAAATTAAAAATGAACACAGAACACAGAACACAGATGACACAGATTTAACAGATAAACGCCAGATTTCTATCTGTGAAAATCGCGTCTAATCTGTGGTATCAGTGTTCAAAAAAAAACTGACAACTGACAACTTATTATTAAACAATAAATCAAAATGAAACATCTGACATTTCTGACCATTTTATTTGCAGCTTTGTTTGTAGCGGGCTGTAATCTTCTGACGCCGCAGCCGGATGAGGACGACTATCAACTATCCGATTCGCCGCGCACACAGGCACGCAGCGTCAAACGGGGTGTCTCCTACGGATTTTCGATGCCCGACGTAGATATGGCGCTGCTGGGAGGCAGTACCTCGTGGTTCTATAACTGGTCAAGCAACATCTCCACCCAGGTTGATGCGCTTGCCACACAGAACAAAATGGATTTCTTTCCTATGGCATGGACGGGCAATTTCAATGCGGCTCAAATCAGAGCCTACAAGCAATCGCATCCCGGATGTGGATATATTTTGGGCTTTAACGAGCCGAATCTCACCGACCAGTGCAATATGACGCCCTCACAGGCGGCAACGCCGTGGCTCTCGCTGCAGGCTTTGGCGCAGGAGTTGAATATGAAACTTGTCTCTCCGGCAATGAACTACGGCACGCTGGCAAACTACAGCGACCCAATCAAATGGCTGGATGAATTTTTTACGCTCGTGCCGTTAGACAAGATAGATGTCATCGCCGTACATTGTTATATGGGCGGCGCAGGTTCGGTGAAATCATATATTGAGCGTTTTAAAAAGTACGGCAAACCCATCTGGTTGACCGAGTTCTGCGCGTGGGAGACCTTCATCTCTTCAGCCGCTGCCCAGATGCAGTATATGAGCGAAACCATCACTTATCTGGAGGCTTCGCCCGATGTGGAGCGTTATGCGTGGTTTATTCCCCGCTCTGCAGGGTCGGTGGATTCCTATCCCTATATGCAGCTGCTTACCAAGACCCAGCCCTACGACCTGACGTCGGTCGGAAAGGTCTTTACCCAGATGACCACCCTTGATAAAAAGGTTTATGCCTTAGCTGACCAGCGTATTGAGGCGGAGCATTTCACCAGTTGCCGCACAGAGGAGTTGCTGACAAACGGCGGTTCGTGGGAAACTCCCGTACACTTCTCGCCATCCTCCGAAGCCGATGACGCCACGCTGCAAATCAGCGACTTTAAAACGGGTCAATGGCTCGAATATCAGATAGAACTGACTGCCAAAGCAACCTATTTGCTGCAAATCAGACACGCCAATTACTATGACGTTACGCTGGCGCTCTCCGTTGACGGGACGACTGTCAACGAGTTGCAACTGCCCAAAACGGGAGATTTCGCTGTATGGAATACCTCTTCCTTTCCCGTTGTACTGACCGAAGGGAAGCACGTCCTGCGTCTGCTGTCCAAAAAAGGGACGCTGAGCATGAACTGGCTGCTGGTAACCAAAAGTACTTAATAAAGTGTTCAATAAATTTAGTCGTTTTGCGCGACTCGGCATAGTCAAACAAGTTTGCCTCTGCTCTCTCTGCTTAAAACGTTCATCTATCTCAATTCCGTTTTCTATCAAAAATAGCGCCTCAA
>JAISXJ010000080.1 GCA_031270565.1 Prevotellaceae bacterium | reverse complement strand
ATAACTAAAAAACTAATAACTATTCGTTATTCACTATTCACTAAAAAAAGGTATATCTTTGCGCGGCTTAAAATAAAAACATAAGATGGCAAAACCCGAAGAAGACTGGAAGGCGCATTTGCGACAGCTTTATCCGGTCAATCCCGATTCTTTTACTACCGATTGCATGCCACAGGCATCGCAAACCGCCTCGTCGCCCGTGAAACAGACATTGCGCATAGAGCTTGATAAACATCATCGCAAAGGCAATGCCGTAACGCTTGTATCGGGCTTCGTCGGCACGGACGCCGAACTGACCACGCTGGCAAGAACACTCAAAATCGCATGCGGCGTCGGAGGGTCTGCCCGCGACGGCGAAATACTGTTACAAGGCGACGTCCGTTACAAAACAATGCAGTTACTCTCAGAGATGGGATACCGCTGCAAACCCGTCGGCTTCTCTCCCCAAAAATAACTACCTTTGTCCGAACATTAAAATTGTCTGTAACATGAACAAATTCCTCGTTGCCGTAAGCCTGATGCTTGTATTGGTTTGTTGCACCACTGAAAAACGTAGAGCCGACCTGTCCGGAATTGATTTCGATGTGGAAATCGGGCGTTTCGATAAAGACTTTTGGGCGCTGAAAGGGTCTGATTATGCTGTAACACTTCCGGCATTACAGGCAAAATATCCCGATTTTTTACCCGTTTACCTCGAACATATTCTGGAATTTGGCAGCGTGGAAGATTCGCTTACCCGGGTTGAATTAGCCCGCTTTTTCGCCGATACAACCGTCGCACACCTCTACACCGATGCCCTGACAGCTTACGAACACGTGGACGATATTGAAAAAAAACTTACCGATGCCTTTCGTCGCGGACACTATTTTTTTCCCAATCTACCCATTCCCAAATGCTATATGCATGCCTCAGGGTTGAATCAAAGTGTGGTGATTGGCGACGGATTTATCTCCCTAAGCATAGATAACTATCTTGGTACAGACTATCCTATCTATCAGGGCGTGATATACAATTATCTTATCCGGAATATGATTCGCAGCAAAGCGCCGTCGGATTATGTGATTGCGTGGCTTTCGAGCGAATTTCCATTCAGTCCAACCTCAGGGCAGTTGCTGGAGGAGCTGATTTATCACGGCAAAATAATGTATCTGACCTCCATCCTTATGCCCGACGAAAAAGAACACCTTCTGATTGGCTATACCGAGGCGCAGTGGTCATGGTGCAAAAAGTATGAGCGCGATATGTGGATGACACTGATAGAAAACAAACATCTGTTCACCACCGAAAACATCTGGCGGGCAAAATACCTGAACGATGCACCCTTTACGTCCCCCTTTACGCAGGAGTCGCCGGGCAGAGCAGGCGTCTATATCGGCTGGCAAATTATCGAAAGTTATATGCAGCGTAACGCCACGGTTACGCCGCTTGAATTAATTCTGGATCTGGATGCTCAACACCTTCTGGAAAACTCCGGTTACAATCCCAAATAGTTATTATGACAATAGCAGAGGAAAAAAAGGCAGGCATCAAACGCTTTTCAGAGTTTCTGAAAGCTAACAAGCTACGCGAGACTGCAGAGCGATTGGCTATCGTGAATTGTATATACGCATACAATACCCGTTTTAGCGCCGAACAGATATATTCGGCATTGCAGGAGACTTTTCATGTCAGTTTGTCAACCGTATATAACACGCTTGACCTTATGGAACAGAGTCATTTGATTGTGAAACACCAAATAGACAAGCATCTCTCTTATGAACGCATCTCTGCCGATGTTGTACATTATCATCTGGTATGTACCAAATGCGGAGTGATTAAAGAGTTTACCGACTTGAAAATAAAAAACGCCATTAAAAAAAAGGTGTTCGGCACGTTTACACCATGCTATCATACGCTCTATCTGTATGGTATATGCAAGTATTGCGCTACGGGTAAAAAGCGCCGAAAAAAATAAGGGAACTTCTAAAAATTGCTTTTTCTGCGTTATGCTCTTTTGGTAAAATGCTCATTTACGATAGTAAACTCCGCTTTTACCTCAATGGCAAGCCTTAAAAAATCTACTTTTTAGAAGCCCCCATAATAATAACACAACTCAAATTATAAACTTAAAAAACTATTTTTCTATGATTTCAATCTATTGGATTTTATTTATTGGTATTGCACTGGCAAGCTGGGGGGTGCAGGCATCTCTCAAATCGAAATTTAAACGCTATTCAAAAATACCACTTGGAAACGGTATGACCGGCGCTGACGTCGCACGGCAAATGCTCGAAGAGAATGGCATCACTGACGTGGAAGTTATTTCCGTGTCCGGCTCTCTGACCGACCACTACAATCCGACGCACAAAACCGTTAACCTCAGCGAAAATGTTTACGGCACATGCAGCGTTGCCGCTGCCGCCGTTGCTGCGCACGAATGTGGGCATGCCGTGCAGCATGCCACAGCGTATGCGCCTCTCAAAATGCGCTCGACACTGGTACCCATCGTAACATTTTCATCCCAATGGATGACGCTGGTGCTGCTGGGAGGCATGTTGCTTATCAATATTTTTCCACAGTTGATGCTTATCGGCATCATCCTGTTTGCGATTACTACGCTGTTCAGTTTTATCACGCTTCCGGTAGAGATTAATGCCAGCAAACGCGCTTTGGTGTGGCTCAAGACGTCTAATGTTACCGATGTCAGCAATCATACGCAGGCAGAAAGCGCCCTGCGTTCCGCCGCATATACATACGTGGTGGCAGCGCTCGGCTCGTTGGCAACATTGCTCTATTATATCATGGTGTTTCTCGGACGAAAATGAAGAGGAAAAAGCAACTGAAAATAGCCCTGATAGGATACGGCAAGATGGGAAAAATCATCGAACAGCAAGCGTTGAAACGCGGACATCAGATTGTGGCTGTTGTTGATGTGGACAGTGAGGCGGTGTTTGATTCGGAGGCATTTGCTTCGGCGGATGTCGCCATAGAATTTACCGCGCCTGACGCCGCCGAACGGAACATTCGCCGTGCATGGCAGGCGGGCATACCGGTGGTAAGCGGTACGACAGGCTGGAACGAACAATTGCCCCTGCTTCAGGAAGAGCTGAAAACAAACGGGCAGACGCTGTTCTGGGCGTCGAATTTCAGTGTTGGCGTAAATATCCTGTTTGCGCTCAACGCTTATATGGCAACCCTGATGAACCGTTTCAAAGCGTATAATGTTTCCATACATGAAGTTCACCACATCAACAAAAAGGACATTCCCAGCGGCACAGCCATCACCCTTGCCGAAAGCATTGTAGCGCATCTCGACCATAAGACAGGATGGAACACAAAGCCTGCCGAAGATGAAATATTAATCGAATCTTTACGTTTGGATGATGTTGTGGGTTCGCACGATATTGTTTATGACCTTCCGGATATTGACACCATCACCCTAAGCCACAATGCCAAAACGCGCGAAGGATTTGCACTGGGCGCCATAATGGCTGCCGAATACGCTGTCGGAAAGAAAGGTTTTCTGTCTATGAAAAATCTTTTGCGCGTTTGAATAACATTTATAACACCTTATACCTTTTCAATTTATGCTTGACGAATTAAAAAAGAAATCATTCATTTCACGGTTTCACCAGCCTGCCAAACAGTGGATTAAAATCGGCATCCTGACGCTTGTTTATGTTACGTTCATTATTTGGCATGGCAATTTTGCGTGGCTGTTGCTGCTGCCGCTGTTTTTCGATATGTTCATTACGCGGTTTATTCCGTGGGACTGGTGGCAAAGGATAGAAAACAAACTGCTCCGTCAAGTGTGCAGTCTGTTGGATGCCATTGTTTTTGCGTTGCTGGTGGTTTATCCCATTCATAACTATATTTTTCAACCCTATCAAATTCCCTCTTCCTCGCTTGAGAAGACGCTTTTGGTGGGTGATTTTCTGGTGGTAAGCAAACTCTCATACGGAGCAAGAGTGCCGAACACGCCGCTCTCAATGCCATTGGTGCAGAATACATTTCCATGGGGGGGAAAGAGTTATTTCGAGAATCCGCAATGGAAATACCGTCGCCTCAAAGGGCGGGACAGCGTGGAGCACGGCGACATCGTTGTCTTTAATTTTCCCGCAGGAGACACCACCTTCACAAAGGTAGTTAACCCCGATTATTATACCCTGTGTTATATCGCAGGACACGAAATAATTGCCCGTAATCCGACCGAATACGGGCATCTCAGCCCGACAGACAGCACATTCAGAGACTATTTTGCTCTGTGCCGTCGTCTGGGGAGACTGGCTGTGCGGGAAAGGGCTGATTCGCTGGGCAAAGCGCTTTGGCGTCCGGTGGACAGGCGCGAATGTTACGTGAAACGGTGTGTCGGTTTGCCCGGAGATACCCTGAAAATCGTGGATAATATTCTTTTTGTCAATGGTAAACCGGAACGGCGTTACGATGGTTTGCAGCATAACTATTACGTGCAGACAGATGGCATGCCCATCGGCGAGACGATGCTCAAAAAGCTGAATGTCCGTAAAGATGATGCCAGACTTAACTTTATGATGCATCCTTTTTATCTGGAGTTAATGGGGATGCAGCCCAATATTTCCGTCAGTCTGATGCCGCTAACCGACAAAACCAAACAGCAGTTAGAGAGTTTTCCGATGATTAAAAAGGTGGTTTGTGAAACGGCTTTGGAACAGCCTTCTGCAAGCGGCTTGCAGAATGTCTGGCCCCTTGACGGTAACTACGGATGGACGCGCGACAATTACGGACCTATTGTCGTTCCCAAACGCGGCGAAACCGTCAGGCTGACGCTTGAGAACCTCCCAGTGTATGAACAAGTCATCGTCAACTATGAACGTAATACCTTGCGCGTTGTCGGGAAAAACATCTACATCAATGACCTGCTGACAGACGTTTATACTTTCGGTATGGATTATTTCTGGATGATGGGCGACAATCGTCATCAGTCCGCCGATTCGCGGTATTGGGGGTTTGTTCCCGAAGACCATGTCATTGGGCGTCCCCTGTTTGTATGGCTTTCGATAGACAAGGACAGGGGGTGGTTCGATGGAAGACTCCGCTGGAGACGCTTCGGACGCGATGCCTCAAAGTAACAGTACCAAGCGTTGTCTGAAACAGCAAAAGCCCCCGTTGCTGGGGGCTTTTGCTGTTTCAGGAGGCGGAAGCTTATTCTTTCACGCACCGGACGGAAATGCCGTGTGCACGATAAATGTTGTCATAGGTCGTATATACGCCGGAAAAGATGCATTCTATGGCATAATTATAAGTACCAGTACCAATCGTACTGCTCCTATAGAGGCCGTAGGTGCCGACAGCGTGCACGTTACCATTAGTGCCAGCGTTGCGCTCTCCGGCGGAAGGCAAGAATAAAAGAGGCTCAGGAGCATTGACGTCGTGAAGGGATTTAGCTGTAAAAGTCGTAGAAACATTTAAATCAGTTAATCCAGCATAAACACCTGTTGTTTTGGCAGCAGTCCATACCGAATCCTTGTAAACAGCGTAACCGGAAGAAGTTACGTCGTCTGTCCAACTATTGGAAGGAATACATTGGCCGGTGCCGGAGGAACAAACAACAGGTATCCATGTAAAACCACTGTTAATAGTGCCGTGACCGGATACAGTTGTGCTAAAATCACCGCCAGCAGACTGAGGAGTACCACAACCATAATGAGTAAGCCGTTCCCATTCATCCTGTGTGGGAACACGCCAACCGTCAGGGCAGGGATCGTATTGGGTTTTGACAGGCTTCTGGTAATAATTAGTGTTTGAACTATAAATACCGCCGGCAATAGCAGTACCAATTGACACCCCGTTACCCCAGAGAGCATCTGGATCTGATCCTGTGTACCAGTTATGATAATTACCATAGTAAAATTTCCCGTTAGAGGGTATTGCATCTGATGTCTGTCCAGTGATAGCATTATCTGCTCCGTCATAACGGAGGTATTCTGGTATCTTTACGGCGTGTACGTGATCTTTACGTCCCCATTGAAACATACCGCCCAAAACGCAGGCGTCAAGCTCATTAAAATCATGGTTTGCCAAATATGCCATCTGCTGTTTGGCAGGGGAAAGTCCGGGATAGAGCCTGTTAAGTTCTGCTGCGTTTGCACCAAGATTGTAAGCCAAAAAGGAAACGGCAGGAACGGCAGGCGAGCAATTAGGAGCAGGAATAGTAGTATGGGCAAGCATACCGTCGCTACCGCCAATATAATTCCATTTGCTGCCGTCCCACACATAAAGTCCGTCCCCATTAGGTTCGAGATAATCAAATGTGTTGTAAACAACCATTCCTGCGAGCTGTTGTTTATCAATAGCGCCCGCGTTGGGGAAGGTAGCAGGGATTTCGTCCAGTGCTGTCAGCTCTACATTTGAGAGTAGCAATCCGCCTTTGGTCGTGCTGTTCAAATCCAGTACAGCTCCTGCTGCGGGCTGGTCGCCGCCGCCAATAGTTACCTGCGCCGCAGAAAAGGAAGAGACGCTTAAAAATGCTGCCACGAATGCAGCGAAAAGAAAAAGATTAGTTTTCATAACAGTAATATTTAAATTGTGAATAAAATAATAATCGTTGTTTTGCTTTTATTTCTCTGTGTCTCTCTGTGAGTTTTCTGTGTAACTCTGTGTTATAAAACAGACAGCGGCAACATCTCCGAAAATTCCGGAAATGTGCCGCAATAATTGTATATGTATATGGCGAAAAGACGCAAAAAAAACTTCGCGCCATTAAGCGTAAATATAAAAGTCTCTAATAAATGATAATCCCTTGAATACAAGGAGTTAAGGCAAATGCGGGGGGGGGCTTTTGTAACGAGCTTACTTTTAGACGATTGAACCGTCTAATCTGAAAAAATGGTAAATATGGAATCCCAGATGTAAGCATCGTTTTGTATTGATTTTAGATGTGAACAATAACGGGGCAAAGATAATACTTTTTTAGTTATTAGAGTGTAGTTATTAGAGTGTAGTTTTTAATAAAAAATATTTTTGCGTGCCTGTGCCGCAGGTCGCTGACCTGCGGTTATGAAGATGTTGCCTTGCAGGCAATCTGGGAAGCCAAAGGCAGTGGATAGGAGGGCGTCGTTTTCCGCAGGTCGCTGACCTGCGGTTATGAAAATAATGTCCTTTCAGGACAACGTAACATTGACTTTCGCTCGGCGAAGGTTGGAGCTTGTGCCGAGCGGGGGGTGTAAGCTTGTGCCGCAGGTCGCTGACCTGCGGCACATTGTGGCTAACGTTTTTCGTTGAGTTTAGCCCACGTGTCTTTGAGTGGCACAGTGCGGTTGAAAACCAGATGCTCCGGACGACTGTCAGAATCAACACAGAAATAACCGATACGTTGAAACTGCAAATAATCAAGCGCCTTCACCGTAGCCAGAGACGGCTCCACCTTACAGCCGGTAAGCGTTATTTTGGATTGAGGATTAAGCAGAACCCGAAAATCCTTATCGCTCTCGGAAGGATTAGGCACATTAAAAAGCCTGTCATAGAGCCGCACCTCCGCATCTAATGCGTGTCGGGCGCTCACCCAGTGCAGAGTACCCTTTACCTTGCGAGATGCTTCCGGCAAACCGCTGCGGGTTTGCGGGTCATATTCGCAGTAGATGGTTTCCAGCTCCCCTTGCAAATTATTCTCAAAACCGGTACAGCGTACAATATAACCGTATTTAAGCCGTACTTCCTTGTCGGGAGCAAGACGAAAATAACCTTTCGGCGGGTTCTCCATAAAGTCATCGCGCTCAATGTAGAGTTCGCGACAAAAGGGTACCTTTCGCGTACCTGCCGAGACATCTTCGGGATTGTTTTCAGCATCCATCATCTCTACCCTATCTTCGGGATAATTGGTGATAACAAGTTTCACAGGGTTCAGCACGGCATTTACGCGATTCGCTCTGACGTTCAAGTCTTCGCGTACGGCATATTCGAGCAGCGAGACGTCAATAATGCCGTCATATTTTGTGTAACCGATTCTGTCGATGAAGTTACGGATAGCTTCCGGCGTATAACCACGTCTGCGCAAGCCGCAGAGCGTTGGCATACGGGGGTCATCCCAGCCGTCCACCAGCCCTTCCTGCACCAATTGCAATAGCTTGCGCTTGCTCATCAGGGTATAGGTGATGTTCAGCCGGTTAAATTCACGCTGTTTGGGACGATAATCCGGTGTGGCGAACTGGTCAAGATACCAGTCGTATAGCGGGCGATGCACCTCAAACTCCAGTGTACAGATAGAGTGTGTCACGCCTTCGATATAATCGCTTTGTCCGTGTGCAAAGTCGTACATCGGATAGACTTTCCACCTGTCTTTGGTGCGGTGATGTGGATGCGAAGTAATGATACGGTACATAATCGGGTCGCGAAAGTGCATATTACCGGCAGCCATATCTATCTTTGCACGCAACACCATAGCTCCCTCCGCCACCTCGCCACAACTCATCTTTTGAAACAGAGTAAGACTCTCCTCAACAGGACGATTCCGAAAAGGACTCTCCAGACCAGCTCTGGCAGGTGTTCCTTTCTGTTCGGCAATGGTTTCTGCCGACTGTTCATCGACGTATGCCTTACCTTCTTTGATAAAACGGATTGCCAAATCGTGCAGTTGCTCGAAATAGTCGGAAGCGTAGTAGAGATTCTTCCACTGAAATCCAAGCCACTGTATATCCTCCATAATGGCATCAACATATTCTACATCCTCTTTGACGGGATTAGTATCATCGAAACGCAGATTGCAGTGTCCGCCAAACTTTTCGGCAATGCCGAAATCCATACAAATGGCTTTTGCGTGTCCGATATGCAGGTATCCGTTTGGTTCGGGCGGGAAACGTGTTTGCACACGACCGCCGTTAAGTCCCTCTTTGAGGTCGGCTTCTACAATCTGTTCTATAAAATTCAAGTTTTTTCTATGGGTAACGTCTTCCGTAATCATCGTATAATCAGTTTAAGTGAGATAAATAAATTTCCGCCGCAAAGGTAGCTTTTTTTAGTTTATAGTTTTTAGAGTGTAGAGTTTAGTGTATTGGCTACGCCGAACGTTGTTTCGTGCATTCGTGGCTAAAATACCTCGTTACAAACGAGGGGGAGTAAATTCCGTGTAAATCCGTGTAATCTGTGGCTAAATTACTTTTGAAACAGCCCCAGAGAGATTACAAACGAGAGAGGAGTGAGAAAAACTAATAACTAAAAACTAAACTCTATACTCTAAAAAAAAGATTACCTTTGCAACCGTTTGAAATAGTCATTTTTCCATATTTAAATCTTTATTGTTCATGAAAAAATTTATTGTTCTTTTATCCCTCATCGCTATGATGAATGCTTGTACTAACAATCGGACAGACTTGTCCGACAATCCTTTTTCGGTAGAATGGGACACGCCTTATGGCTTGCCACCTTTTGCACAAATTAAACCTGACCACTATTTGCCTGCTATTAAAGCCGGCATTTCACAGCAGGAAGCCGAAATCAAAGCTATCGTGGAAAACGGGGAAGCGCCCTCGTTTGAGAATACCATTGTGGCTTTCGACCGTTCCGGAGCGTTGCTCGCAAAGGTGTGCGGCGTATTCTTTAATCTGGCAGGCTCCGATTCTTCGGACAGCATCCGTAAAATTGAAGCGCAAATTTCGCCTCTGCTCTCGGAACACAACGACAACCTCTTTATGAATCCCGACCTTTTCAAGCGTGTCGAGGCAGTCTATCTGCAACGCGAAACGCTCAATTTGTCCGTAGAACAGTTGCGGACGCTTGAAAAGATTTATCGTCATTTTATTCGTAATGGCGTA
Source organism: Prevotellaceae bacterium (assembly GCA_031270565.1). Taxonomy (GTDB): domain Bacteria; phylum Bacteroidota; class Bacteroidia; order Bacteroidales; family Paludibacteraceae; genus F0058. The sequence continues at coordinate 3,368 of JAISXJ010000080.1, read as the reverse complement.
GCGCTTGACGCCGAAAAGCAAGCCAAACTGCGCGAGTTGAACAAACAAATTGCCGATTTGGAACAGAAATTCAGTAACAATCTTTTAGCCGAGACCAACACCTACGAGTTGGTTCTTGAAGCAACAGACCTTGACGGACTTCCACAGGATGTGCGCGACGCCGCCGCTCTGGAGGCAAAAGAAGCCGGTAAAGAAGGCAAATTCCTTTTCCGTCTGCAAAAACCAAGCTGGATTCCTTTTATGCAATACAGTGCACGTCGCGACCTTCGTGAAATCATGTTCAAAGCCTATGCCAATCGCGGTAACAATGACAATGAACACGACACCAAACAAATCATCCTTGACCTGATGCAGTGCCGTATAGCAAAAGCGTCCATTCTTGGCTTCGATTCGCCCGCCAATTTCTTTCTGGATGAGTCAATGGCTAAAAACTCCGCTACGGTGGACGGTTTCCTCGAAAAAATATTCGCCTCAGCGCTGGAAAAAGCCAAAAAAGAGAGAGAAGCCCTGCAAGCCGTTATTGACCGCGAAAAAGGAGGCTTCAAACTGGCTGCCTGGGACTGGGATTATTACACCGAGAAATTGCGTAAAGAAAAATATGCCCTGAACGAAGAGGAAATTAAACCCTACTTCAAAATGGAAAATGTGCGTCAGGGCGTGTTTGCCGTAGCCGGAAAACTTTACGGACTGACCTTTGAGCAATTGACGGATGTGCCGATTTATCATCCGGAAGTGGAGGCATTCAAGGTGATGGATGCGGATGGCTCATTGCTCGGCATCTTTTATTCCGACTATTATCCGCGTCAAAGCAAACGCAGTGGCGCGTGGATGAGCAATTTCCGCGAACAGAGCATCGTTGACGGAAACGATATTCGTCCGATTATTGTTAATGTCGGCAACTTCACCAAACCGATAGGCGATGCGCCTGCGCTGCTCTCATTAGATGATGTAGAGACAATGTTTCACGAGTTTGGGCACGCCCTGCACGGTTTGCTGACCAAGTGCAACTATGTAACGGTGAGCGGTACAAACGTCTCACGCGATTACGTAGAATTGCCCTCACAGGTGCTTGAGAACTGGGCTTTTGAGCCGGAAGTTCTGGCGCTGTATGCCAAACACTATCAGACCGGCGAGGTGATTCCGGCAAAACTGGTAAAGAAAATCAGAGATGTTGCCACGTTCAATCAGGGCTTTATGACCACCGAATTGACCGCCGCCGCCATTCTGGATATGCAATGGCACAAACTCAACTCTGTTGACGGCATCAATGTACTTGATTTTGAAAAACAGGTTTTGGACAAAATCGGACTGATAGATGAAATCATTCCGCGTTACCGTTCTACCTATTTCAATCACATCTTCAACACGGGCTACAGCGCCGGCTATTACAGCTATCTCTGGGCGGAAGTGTTGGATAAAGATGCTTTTGAGTTGTTCCGTGAACGGGGAATTTTCGATTCAGCAACAGCCGTTTCATTCCGAAAGAATATTCTGGAAAAAGGCGACAGCGACGACCCAATGACGCTCTATCGGCAGTTTCGCGGCGCAGACCCCAACCCCGATGCAATGCTCAAAGGGCGCGGGCTGAAATAAGCAAACCTTGTAATCAGCTTCCGTAAAAATAATTGAACAGGTTGGGACAGAACTTCTGTCTCGACCTGTTTCTCAAAATAAAACGGGATTGAATCATTTAGAAAATTCTTTTGGAAACAAATATGAAAAAAATTATCTGTCTTCTTTTTATCGCTGTAACGGTTCACGGCCTGTCAGCTCAATCCTACCTGAAAATCAACGGAGCGTATGCCGCTCTGGGGATTATTAATCCGGCAATAGAGGTGGGCATCGCGCCGCATGTTTCCATTCAGGCGGATATGGTGGCATCATTTTGGCAATCCTACATAAAGGGAGCGCCGCTGGTGATGTCAATCGGGTTTTTGGAAGGACGCTGGTATCCGAAAGAGCGGTTTAACGGTTTTTTTGCCGCTCCGTGCGTCGGCTATGGCGTTTACAAAATGCGGCGGTTTGACTACTGGAGCAGTCCCTATCTGCAATACGGGTCAAGTGTCTTTCTTGGCGCTAATATTGGTTATGTGTGGCAGGTAAACAGGTGGTCTTTTGAGCTGTTTCTGGGTGGCGGATGGCAACATGCTATCTATGAAGGATATAACACAGAGACCGGCGAACGCTATGACTACGGAGAATATCCGGGAAAATATAACAAAAGCGCCGAATGGATACCTTTCAAAGGCGGACTGATGATTGGAGTGCGCATTTGATGCACGAGACATAAGTGCTGTCATTGGGCTTACGCCGAAAAGCATTATTTTTGCCAAAAAACAACAGGATGTACAATTCTATTTCCCGTCAACGCTATTTTATTTATCTTTCCTACTTTGGGGCGCGTTATTGCGGCTGGCAAAAGCAACCTGACCTGCTCGCCGTGCAACAGGTTGTCAGTGATGTTCTATCCATTGTTCTGAGGAAAGAGATAACGGCAGTCGGAGCAGGGCGTACCGATGCCGGCGTACACGCAAAAATGATGGTAGCGCATTTCGATATGCTTACGCCACCGGATAACTTGCCTAAATTCGTCGCCCGTCTGAATCGTTTCCTGCCTCAGGACATCGCCATAAACAAAATCGTACGGGTTACGAATATGGCGCACGCACGTTTCTCGGCGCTATCCCGCCGCTATGAATATCTGGTAACGCTCCAAAAGAATCCTTTCCTCACACCGCTGGCACATCGCGTAACGCAGCCGCTTAATATTGAACAGATGAATTGCGCCGCTGCCAAACTGATGCAATACTCCGACTTTACAAGTTTCAGCAAACTGCACACGGATGTAAAACACAATCGTTGCGTCATCAAACGCGCTGAGTGGACGGAGCGCGACGGCGTATGGGTCTTCACCATTGAGGCTGACCGTTTCCTGCGAAATATGGTACGCGCCATCGTTGGAACACTTCTTGATGTCGGCACGGGAAAACGCTCTGTAGAGGATTTTTGTGAGATAATCGAGGCAAAAGACCGCTGTCGTGCGGGTATGTCGGCGCCTGCCTGCGGACTTTATCTGGTACACGTGGACTATCCGGCAACACTATTTCTTGAATAAACGATACGGCTAAATCTTTTTCCTGACTTTGACAATGCGACACCCGCGACATCTTTGACCTCACGAGAATTGAATATTTGCATACTTTCAAATAAAAAAATGCCAAATATGAGATTCTCAACGCCTCAAAATGAGTTGCGACACCCAAGTGTCAAAGTCAGGTGATAATTCAACCCATACGGGTTGATGTTCAGCGTATTGCGATGTCCATAAGTTGCACTTACGGTTATTCACATAACGCCCTAACGGGCAA
>JAISXJ010000069.1 GCA_031270565.1 Prevotellaceae bacterium | reverse complement strand
CCCAAAACAAGCAAACTGCTCGGCATTGTCTATCCCTCCGTGGAAGATGTTGTGAAACAAATTGCAAAACGCGAAAAATCTCGAATTGTGCCTACCGGACTGTGTGCACTCAACAAAATAGGACTGTCTTCGCAGGTGCCGATGCGTTACGTATTCCTGACTGACGGCGCCGCCCGCGAACTGAAAATAGCAGGTGTTGACGTGAAATTTCAAAAAACCATCGCGAAGAATCTCGCATTCAAGGGTAAAATGACAGTGTTGGCGGTTTTTGCATTGAAAGAAATTGGCAAAGGCAATGTTCGTCCTGATGAACTGAAACGCATCAATGAGATTTTACAACACGAAAGAAGAGAAGTGATTATTCACGATTCAAAACTTGCGCCGAATTGGATTTCCGAGATATTATTAAACTCTCTAAAAACCAATGAATAATTTCTTTCAATTATCCGAAAAAGACAGGATTGACGTCGTTAATCAAGCCGTTATCCGTAAAAAACTGCCTGCCGAAGCAATAGAAAAAGACATTTGGGTTACGGCTGTTTTGCGAGCCTTGTTTTCTTTGCCCTACGCCGACAGTATCTCTTTTAAGGGCGGTACATCGTTGAGTAAATGTTTCAATTTGATTGAACGTTTTTCCGAAGACGTTGATATAGCCATAAATCGCGAGTATTTCGGTTTTTGGGGCGAAAAGTTTACAATAAAGCAAATCAGCAAGGAACTGCGAAAAGCCTGCTGCGGATTTTGCCGTAATACCTTGCAGTTTGATTTGGCAAAAAAATTAGTCGCGGATGGAATACCGGAAAATTTGTTTTCCGTTTCGATGAACATTACCAGTATTACAACCGTTGACCCTGAAAAAATATTTATCGCATATCAATCTTTATTCTCTGATAATAAACCGGATAATACAGACAGTTATATACAGTCGGTTGTGGTTTTGGAAATAAACGCACGCTCAATGAAAGAACCTTTGGAAAACGTAGAATTACGCTCAATAATTGACGAAACATTTTCAGACAAAACGTTTGCAGACAAGCCATTTGCTGTTTCGGCCGTCGTACCTGAGCGTACATTTTTAGAAAAAGTTTGCCTTCTTCACGAGGAATTTTCCAAACCAAGAGAATCGGTGCGTGTTGAGCGTATGAGTCGCCATCTGTATGATATTGTGAGGATCATGGAGACTCCAATAGCGGAAAAAACGTTGAAAGACAAAGATTTATTCGGTTCCATTGTTGCTCATCGCCGACTGTTTATTGCAATGAAAGATTTTAATTATGACACACTTGCGCCACAAATGCTCAAAATAGTTCCTCCAGACAGCGTATTCTCAAAATGGGAATCCGATTACGGCAAAATGCAAACGATAATTTATGGCGAAACACTTTCTTTCAGTGTATTAATAGAGAAAGTTAAAGAACTGAACCAAAGATTGAACTCCATTTCTTGGTAATCTACTCCAACCTGATTATCTCCACATTTGCCCTGTCCACCACTGCCTGCCCGAGCGATGAAAGATAAATTCGCGTTGTCGCCTCGTTTTCGTGTCCCATACTTTCGCTGATTACTTCAACGGGTATGCCGCGCCGAAGAGCAATTACCCCCCCTTTGCGTCCTTCGCGATAAAAACACAATTCAAATAAATTCGACTACTCGTGCAAAGAGTAGTCCTTTCAAAAAAACCGGCGTGGCATTTAACCGGTAGTCACTTTTATCTTTGCCGCACCCTTTAATTGCATGACTGATAACGGGCCGCGGCTTGGCATTGTGGGGCAATAGCGAACCGTTAGTTGAGTTTTGCACCAAAATTAAATAGAATTACCGAAGTTGAGCTTATGACTGTCAGCCGCACTATTGCAAAACCGATTGGTGGCAGCCGTTTTTATTTCTTATTCTCGTCAGCTTCTGTGTCTTCAAAATAATTTGATGTCGTGTCTTCCTTGGAACGTATTTTTTGGCTGTATGCTGTTCTTGAACTTTGTTCTTTTAGAAACATATCTTTTATACCTGCTTCGCTTTTTTCAAAAACCATAGTGTTATTTATTGAAAGTGATATGGCAATTTTTTCTACATCGTGGTCTGTGCCGATGTATGTAAACGTCCAACGATTTTGCTTTAGTTCTTCAACAAGCTTTTTGATGTCGTTTCCCGAAAATTCTTTTGAAGCGTTTTCTTCTCCGTCAGTCAAGATTGTTACAAGAACATTATAGTCAGTTTGTCCTTGCAAAGATTGTTTCAGTTTATTTATACTAAAACCCATTGCATCAAACAATGGTGTTGAGGCGTCAGGATTATATGTTTTGTCGTTTATTTGTTTCAATTTACTTGCCGGGTCAATAAAGTGAAGCAATTTTTGTCCTAAACCGTTGAACGACACAAATGAAATAAAGTGTTCTTGTTCTGGAAATTGTTTTTCAATTCCCTGAATTGTTTGCACCAATTCATTGAAACCTTGAATAATTGTCGTTTTAATGGATTCCATAGAACCGCTTTCGTCTAAAATAATGAGGTTATGCACCTGATGTTTCTTTTCCATATTTCTACTTTTTATTTTGTTAATTGTTTGTTTTGCATTGTTGTTCTAAAATGGCTGCCAAGCCCTTGTTACAGGTAGTGCTTTTGTTTTTTTTTCTTTGTCGGGTCTGTTGTCTCGTCCGTAGCAACAACCATTTACTGCAACAGGATTGAGCTGTTTTTTCACCATTTCATAATATTCAGGGACAACGTCTATGCCGATTGAATTGCGTCTCATTCTGTTGGCAACTGTCAAAGTTGTTCCCGAGCCCATAAACGGGTCAAGAACGGTATCGTTTTCTCGCGTAAACAATTTTATAAACCATTCGGGCAATTCTTCGGGAAAGGCGGCACTATGCTTTTTGTTGTTACACTCGGTTGCCAAATGCAAAACGTTTGTCGGGTATGCTTTATCTCTGTCTAACCAATTTGAAATGTTTTTGCCAAAACCACTGCCAACTTTTGAAGTATCCCGAATTTTGTCGGTGTTCGAAAGATTTTTAAGTCGTGATTTTGTCCAATCGCCCATAGGAACCATAACTTCTTCCTGATACATGTTGAAATGTTTTTGCTTGTTGAATTGCAAAAGTCTTTTCCACGCATCACGAAAACGATTTGGCCACTTTCCCGGATATGAGTTTTTTTTGTGCCAAATAAACTCCTCTGTCCAAAGCCAACCTTGTTTACGCATTTCAATGATGAGTTCCATAACATAGGTGCTACGTTCGCCTTCAATAACTTTTTCTTTGATGTTTAAAACGAAAGTTCCTGTTGGTTTCAGCACACGCGAAAGTTGTTCGGAAATGGGCAAAAACCACTCAACGTATTTGTCTGGATGAATACCACCTAAGTGCTTTTACGTTGGTCGGCGTAAGGCGGAGAAGTAACAATCAAGTCCACCGAATTGTCGGGAAGTAACTTTAATTGTTCTTTGCTGTCGCCTAAATATAAGTCCGTTTTTATCTCCATTTTTTGCTGTCCTAAGATGTTTGGCAAAGTTACAAAATTTATTTGTTCGGCCAGCTATTCAATTTTGAAATCCTCTGAATGAAAATTACTGTAATATCTTCCGCTTTTCAAAAAAACCGGCGTGGCATTTAACCGGTAGTCACGCGCAATTGAATCATTTTCTTGGAG
>JAISXJ010000012.1 GCA_031270565.1 Prevotellaceae bacterium | reverse complement strand
TTTCCGCAGGTCGCTGACCTGCGGTTATGAAAATATGTCCTTTCAGGACAACGTAACATTGACTTTCGCTCGGCACAAGCCCGAAAAAATATTATTCACTATTCACTATTCGTTATTCATTGACAACTGAAAAACTAATAACTGACAACTCTTTTCATAGCGCCTCAAAAAAAGAATTGCATCCTTTTGCGGTATAGTCATCTGTTTTCAGTTAAAAAGTGTACTTTTGCCCCCCGAATAATCTCTTTAAGAATTATGAAAAAAGAACCGAATTTCGTAGAGAAGAAATTGATACAGCAAGAACAAGCGCCGGTATTCCGTCATTTTGGGCGTGCTTGTCGGCTAATCTTTGGACTGACATTTATTTTTTCCGGTTTTGTCAAAGCCATTGACCCGCTTGGCTCCACGTATAAGATACAGGATTATCTGCACGCGATGGGGCTGATGCAGTTTGATGCGTTAGCGCTTGCTGCGGCAATTATTCTGTCTGCGGTAGAGTTTGCCATAGGGATGTGCGTTTTGTCGGCAATAAAACTCAAACTGTCCACCTGGGGAGGACTGCTTTTTATGCTGGTCATGACGCCTTTGACCCTTTGGCTGGCTATTGCCAATCCTGTAACCGATTGCGGCTGTTTTGGCGACGCACTGGTCATCAGCAATTGGGCAACCTTTTGGAAAAACATTGTTTTACTGTTTCTGATTGTGGTAATTGTTTACTGTAACAAGTATCACCGACCTTATCTGTCGCCGTTGCCATCGTGGTTGCTGTCGGTTCTGTTTTTTGTGATACCGTCCTGTTTTTCATTCTATTGTTTGCAACATTTGCCTATTATTGATTTTCGTCCGTACAAGATTGGGAATCACATTCCTACTTTGATGCACATGCCGGCTGATGCAGAAAGAGATGTTTACGAAACGACCTTTGTCTATGAAAAAGAGGGGAAGCAGCAGCAGTTTACCTATGAAAATTACCCATGGAACGATTCAACATGGCATTTTGTAGATCAAACGACCGTGCTTGTAAAGAAAGGTTATACCCCGCCCATTCACGATTTTACTATAGAATCAAAAGAGGAAGGAGATATTACGGAAGATGTTTTATCCGACAGCAATTATGTTTTTCTTTTCGTGATGTATGATTTGGCAAAGGCAGATACCGCACCGCTTGCCATGCTTAATGCGCTTCATAATCAACTTGTTATAAAGGGTTATCGTGTTATGGCGCTTACAGCATCGCCGGGCAGGGATATTGAGGCGTTCAAAGTTGAACATGGCATCAGTTATGATTTCTGCACGACAGATCCGATAACGCTCAAAACCATTATCCGTGCCAATCCGGGTGTTGTGGTAGTCAGATTAGGTACGGTTATTGATAAATGGCATGCAAATGATACCGAAGAACGCTTTCAACAATTCAATAAAATTTATAACGTTGTTGATTGATGTATAAACAAAGGTGTGTTTTAATGAGAAATTAATTTTTATGATATGAGAAAGAATATTGTCGCAGGGAATTGGAAAATGAATAAAACCCTGCAAGAGGGCGTAGAGTTAGCCACAGAGCTTCGCGACTTGCTGTCGAACGTCAAGCCAAATTGCGAGGTGGTGATAGGTGTTCCCTTTACGCATCTTGTTACGGTGAGTGCATTGCTTCATGGAAGCGTGATAGCTGTTGCCGCCGAAAATTGTGCCGATAAGGCATCCGGAGCGTACACAGGAGAAGTGAGCGCCGCTATGGTGAAATCCACCGGCGCCGAGTACTGTATTATAGGACATTCCGAACGCCGCCTCTATTACGGTGAAACGTATGCTATCCTGAAAGAAAAGACGCTTCTGGCGCTGAATAACGGACTGAAACCCATTTTTTGCATTGGAGAACTGAAAGAGGAGCGTGAAGCCGGTTGTCAGAATGATGTTGTGAAAGCCCAACTCGAAGGGTCTCTGTTTAATCTGACGGAGGATGAGTTTACACAAATAGCGCTTGCATACGAGCCGGTATGGGCAATCGGTACGGGACTGACTGCCACCTCCGACCAGGCACAGGCAATGCATGCATTTATTCGTCAGTTGATTGCAGAAAAATATGGACAACCGACAGCTGACAATACGTCCATTCTCTACGGTGGCAGTTGCAATGCGGGTAATGCCAAAGAATTGTTCTCAAAACCTGACGTTGATGGCGGGCTGATTGGTGGCGCATCGCTCAAATCGCAGGAGTTTAAGGCGATTATTGACGCTTTTTGATGTTATCATAACGCCAATTCAGCCTGTTTCGTAAAAAAAAATGTACAAAATTGTTCGTGTTTTTATTGTTTTCAACTCTGAAAAAGCACATAGAACTGTTTTTTATTGCATTGATATATAGATTTTTATATGTAATCTCAGATAAAAATGACGTTGTGGAGGGAAAATTTTGAATATTTTTTTTCGAGAAAATAGTGCAGTGTTGTTATTTAAGAAAAAAGATGTACCTTTGCAGCCCTTAAAATATCGGGAAAATTTAGTTTAAGAATTAACAAGACAGAAAAAATGCCTACAATTCAGCAATTAGTTAGAAAAGGAAGGGTTACTCTGGAAGATAAAAGTAAAGCGCCCGCTTTGGATTCATGTCCGCAGCGTCGCGGAGTTTGTGTGCGTGTATATACCACCACGCCGAAAAAACCTAACTCTGCCATGCGTAAAGTAGCGCGTGTTCGTTTGACCAATACTAAAGAGGTGAATGCGTACATTCCCGGAGAGGGTCATAACTTGCAGGAACACTCCATTGTATTGGTTCGAGGAGGTCGTGTAAAAGACTTGCCCGGTGTACGTTATCACATCGTTCGCGGAACATTGGATACCGCCGGCGTATCGTCGCGTACACAGCGTCGCTCGAAATATGGAGCTAAACGTCCTAAAAAGAAATAATCTTTGAGCAACCATTCAAAATCGTTTTATTTGTAATTAAACAATTGGTTTTTGATTTTTGGGTTATGAGGAGGGTTGAGTAAATACGTTCAGCGGAATGTGTTGAAGACAGAAAACAGACAACCAAAGCAAAAACAAAACTTATTTAAAGCAATGAGAAAAGCCAAACCAAAGAAAAGGGTCATTTTACCGGATCCTGTTTTTGATGAAGTGATTGTAACAAAATTTGTTAATCACTTGATGCGCGATGGCAAAAAAAATATCGCGTTTGAAATCTTCTACAGTGCACTTAAAGTTGTCAAGGCAAAGCTGCCTAATGAGGAGAGAAGCCCTCTCGACATTTGGAAGAAAGCCCTTGAGAACATCACCCCTCAGGTCGAAGTGAAGTCACGTCGTGTAGGTGGCGCCACATTTCAAGTTCCTACAGAAATTCGCGCAGATAGAAAAGAGTCTATCTCAATGAAAAATCTAATTATTTATTCACGTAAAAGAGCCGGCAAATCAATGGCAGACAAGTTGGCTGCTGAAATTGTTGATGGGTTCAACAGTCAGGGAGGCGCGTTCAAACGGAAAGAAGAGATTCACCGTATGGCGGAAGCAAACCGTGCATTTGCCCATTTCAGATTTTAGTACGACATAATTATTTATTCTCGGAGAGAGAAATAAGGAGATATAAATGGCAAAACACAATTTATCATTGACACGTAATATCGGCATCATGGCACATATTGACGCCGGTAAGACGACTACTTCGGAGCGTATTCTGTTTTACACCGGATTGACACATAAAATCGGGGAGGTTCACGATGGCGCCGCCACTATGGACTGGATGGAACAGGAGCAGGAACGAGGAATTACTATTACCTCGGCAGCTACAACTACGCATTGGAAGTACAATGACGATAATTATAAAATCAATCTGATTGACACGCCCGGGCATGTGGATTTCACTGTCGAGGTAGAGCGGTCGTTGCGTATTTTGGACGGAGCAGTTGCTACATTTTGCGCTGTTGGCGGCGTAGAGCCGCAGTCCGAAACCGTTTGGCGGCAAGCTGACAAGTACAATGTTCCGCGTATTGGTTACATAAACAAGATGGATCGTTCCGGCGCAAACTTTTTTGATGTGGTCAGTCAGATTAAAACAGTGCTTGGCGCTAATCCCTGCCCGATTCAGATACCGGTCGGTAGCGAAGAAAATTTCAGAGGAGTGGTTGATTTAATCACGATGAAAGCCATCTTCTGGCACGATGAAACAATGGGCGCCAAATGCGACATTGAAGAAATTCCCGCTAACCTGCGCGAAGAAGCTGCCGAGTGGCGAGATAAAATGTTGGAGACGCTCGCCGGACTGGATGATGTGCTGATGGAAAAATATTTTGACGACCCATCCTCCATTTCCGAGATTGAGATTCATGCGGCGTTGCGCAAGGCGACAATTGCTATGGAAATCAATCCGATTATTTGCGGGTCGTCATTCAAAAATAAGGGTGTACAACCGCTTCTGGATGCCGTATGCGCTTATTTGCCTTCGCCGTTGGATACGCCCGTTATCGAAGGAAAAGATCCTGATGATCCGGAAAAAACACTTGTTCGCAAACCGGACGACGATGAACCTTTGTGCGCTTTGGCATTCAAGATTGCCACAGACCCTTATGTTGGTCGCCTCTGCTTTTTCCGTGTTTATTCGGGACATTTGGATGCAGGATCGTATGTTTATAATGTGCGTTCCGGTAAAAAAGAGCGTATCTCACGTATTTTCCAGATGCACTCGAACAAGCAAAATCCGGTTGAGGTAATTGGCGCCGGAGATATTGGCGCCGGTGTAGGATTTAAGGATATTCGTACGGGAGATACTCTTTGCGGAGAACGGCATCCCATTGTCCTTGAGTCAATGGATTTCCCAACGCCTGTTATTGGCATCGCTGTTGAACCGAAAACGCAGAGCGATTTGGATAAATTAAGCACCGGTTTGGCAAAATTGGCAGAAGAAGACCCGACATTTACCGTAAAATCCGATGAACAAACCGGTCAGACGGTGATTTCGGGTATGGGCGAGTTGCACTTGGAGATTATCATTGATCGTCTCAAACGCGAGTTTAAGGTGGAATGTAATCAAGGTCGCCCGCAGGTAACCTACAAAGAAGCCATCACCCGCATGGTTGAATGGCGCGAGGTTTACAAGAAGCAGAGCGGTGGACGCGGAAAATTTGCAGATATTATCGTAAAAGTAGGTCCCGTTGATGAAGGATTTGAAGGCAGTCTGCAATTTATTGATGAAGTAAAAGGCGGTAATGTTCCTAAGGAATATATTCCCGCTGTGCAAAAAGGTTTTGCCTCGGCAATGAAAAACGGCGTATTGGCAGGTTATCAAATGGATACGCTCAAAGTTGTGTTGGTTGACGGCTCGTTTCATGCGGTTGATTCCGATCAGCTTTCGTTTGAAATCTGCGCCCAAATGGCTTACAAAAATGCTTGTGCCAAAGCCAAACCCATACTGCTTGAACCCATTATGAAACTTGAAGTTGTAACGCCTGAAGAGAGTGTGGGCGATGTAATTGGCGACCTCAACAAACGTCGCGGACAAGTGGAAGGTATGGAATCAAGTCGTACCGGTGCACGTATTGTGAAAACAAAAGTGCCTCTTGCCGAATTGTTTGGATATGTTACCGCGTTGCGGACTATTACATCGGGGCGTGCTACGTCGTCAATGGAATTTTCTCACTATGCCGAAGTTTCTACATCCATAGCCAAAGAGGTTGTTACAGAGGCAAAAGGACGCGCAGATTTATTATAACCATACATCGCAATTTAGTGAATGACTCTTAAGTTGCGATGCAAAAAAAGTATTTTATAAACAGTTAGTTAGCTATTAATTTAAAATTAGAAAATGAGTCAAAAAATTAGAATTAAACTCAAATCGTACGACCACAATTTATTGGACAAGTCAGCTGAAAAAATTGTGCGTACCGTGAAATCAACAGGCGCTGTGGTGAGCGGTCCTATTCCGCTGCCAACCCATAGACGTATTTTTACTGTCAATCGTGCGACTTTCGTGAATAAGAAATCGCGCGAACAGTTCGAATTGTCAGCATACAAACGGCTGATTGACATCTATAGCTCAACATCTCAAACGGTTGACGCTTTGATGAAACTTGAACTGCCAAGTGGCGTTTCTGTAGAGATTAAGGTGTGATTTGCAGACGGGATAAAAATAAAAAATCGATATTGACAAATTTTGGGAACAGGGGAAAAACTATTCATTTCATTTGTGAAATGTTTGAAGGAGTTAGTGAAATACTCAATCCCAAATGAGAATGTTGAGATTCTAAAAAAGTATTCGTGAATTTATTAATATAGTAATTGAAATGCCAGGATTAATTGGAAAAAAAATCGGAATGACATCCGTTTTCAGTGTTGAGGGAAAAAATCTTCCATGCACTGTTATCGAAGTTGGTCCTTGTGTCGTTGCTCAGGTGAAGACCGTCGAAAATGATGGTTATCAAGCGATTCAATTAGGTTTTGAAGAAAAGAAAGAAAAACATACTTCAAAAGCTGAACAGGGTCACTTCAAACAAGCCGGTACAACGCCCAAGAGACACTTGGTTGAGTTCAAAGGGTTTGCACAAGAGTACAAGTTAGGCGAGACCATCACGGTTGACACTCTTTTTGAAGAGAACGACTGGGTGGATGTTGTCGGAACTTCAAAAGGAAAAGGTTTTCAGGGAGTAGTGAAACGTCACGGTTTTGGTGGCGTAGGACAGGCTACTCACGGACAACACAACCGTTTGCGTGCCCCGGGTTCGATGGGAGCATCATCTTATCCATCGAGAGTGTTTAAAGGAATGCGTATGGCTGGACGCACTGGTGGCGACCGCGTAACCGTACAAAACCTGCAAGTGATTAAAGTAATTCCCGAGCATCACCTTCTGTTAGTGAAGGGGTCGGTGCCGGGAGCAAAAGGTTCAATCGTAATAATTGAGAAATAATGGAACTGAGTGTATATAACATTAATGGAGAAGACACCGGAAGAAAAGTTACGTTGAACGATTCTATATTCGGTATTGAGCCAAATGAGCATGCCATTTATTTGGATGTGAAACAGTATTTGGCAAATCAGCGGCAAGGTACGCACAAAGCAAAGCAACGTAGCGAACTATCGGGTTCAACCCGTAAACTCGGTCATCAGAAGGGTGGCGGAGGAGCGCGTCGTGGAGATATTAACTCGCCTTTGTTGCACGGTGGCGCACGTGTGTTTGGACCCGTGCCACGTGATTACAGTTTTAAATTGAACAAAAAACTCAAACAGTTGGCGCGTAAATCGGCTTTGGCAGCAAAAGCTCAGGCGGGAGAAATTGTGGTGGTTGATACTATCAATTTGGAAGCGCCTAAAACAAAGGCTTTTATTGACTTAACCAATAACTTGAAGATTGCCGATAAAAAAATGCTTTTTATTTTAAATGAAGCAAATAAAAATGTATATTTGTCGGCTCGTAATTTACCGCGAGTAAAAGTTGTAACAACCTTAGAATTAAGCACATATAGAATACTGGATTGTTCAGTTTTAGTGCTTACAGAGGCATCACTTGTCGGAATAGAGGAACATTTTAACGTATAAGGAGGCAAAAATATGGCAATTATCATCAAACCTGTCGTTACTGAAAAAATGACGAATATTAGCGAAAAGAGTAATCGTGTCGGTTTTCGTGTTTTGCCGAGCGCCAATAAAATAGAAATTAAAAAAGCTGTTGAAGCGCTCTACAATGTAACGGTAGTCGGTGTTAATACGATTTCGATGCCCGGTAAACGGAAAAGTCGTTATTCAAAAACAGGTGTTATTTCAGGTAAAACATCGGCATATAAAAAGGCAATCATCACCTTGAAAGAGGGCGATACGATAGATTTTTATAGCAATATCTAAGAAATTATTGTATTAATATAATTAAATAAATGGCTGTACGTAAATTAAACCCCACAACACCGGGGCAAAGACACAAAATTATTGGCACGTTCGACTCAATTACCGCAACGTCGCCAGAAAAGTCTCTTGTTGGTGGTTTTGGAAAGTCCGGTGGAAGAAATAACACCGGAAAAATGACCATGCGCTACATTGGTGGCGGACACAAGAGAAAGTACAGAGTAATTGATTTCAAACGTAGCAAAGACGGCATTCCGGCTACCGTAAAAAGCATTGAGTACGATCCGAATCGTTCGGCGCGTATTGCGTTGCTCTATTACGCTGACGGTGCAAAAAGCTACATCCTTGCACCCAATGGATTGCAGGTAGGTCAGAAATTACTCTCGGGCGCTGAGGCAGCTCCCGAAGTGGGCAACGCTATCCCGATGGAGAAAATTCCACTTGGAACGATTGTTCATAATATCGAATTACACCCCGGACACGGAGCTACTTTTGTACGTTCGGCAGGCACATTTGCTCAAATCACTTCGCGTGAAGACAAATATGTAATCGTGAAATTGCCTTCGGGCGAAACGCGAAAGGTGCTTGGTATATGCAAGGCAACGGTGGGTAGTGTAGGCAATTCCGACCATTCGCTTGAGAGATCAGGCAAGGCTGGTCGTTCACGTTGGCTCGGACGTCGTCCGCGTGTGCGTGGTGTGGCAATGAACCCTGTTGACCACCCGATGGGCGGTGGAGAAGGACGCGCGTCCGGAGGACATCCGCGTTCACGTAAAGGATTGTTAGCTAAGGGTAAGAAAACCCGTGCTCCCAAAAAGCAATCGAGTCAGTATATTATTGAAAGAAAGAAAAAATAACGCTTTAAAGAACAGTAAATAATATGAGTCGTTCATTAAAAAAGGGACCGTACATCAACCTGAAACTCGAAAAGAAAGTGCTTGCAATGAATGAAAACGGAAAGAAAGCCGTTATCAAGACCTGGGCGCGGGCTTCGATGATTTCTCCTGATTTCGTGGGTCATACCGTTGCAGTGCATAACGGAAATAAATTTATTCCCGTTTATATTACAGAAAATATGGTTGGGCACAAGCTCGGTGAATTTTCTCCAACACGTATCTTCCGTGGACACGGAGGGAAAAAGAAATAATAACCCTCCGTTGAAAAAATAACTGGAAAATAAAAAATAGAAATAAAAATGGGTGCAAGAAAAAGAATATCTGCCAATAAAAGGAAAGAAGCCCTTAAAATGGTTTATTTCGCAAAATTGAACAATGTGCCGACTTCGCCGCGTAAAATGCGTCTGGTAGCGGATATGATTCGTGGTCAGGAAGTGAACAGGGCATTGGGCTTGTTGCGTTTTTCAACCAAAGAGGCTTCCGTGAGAATGGAACAGTTGCTGCGTTCTGCTATCGCTAACTGGGAACAGAAAACGGAACTGAAGGCGGACAAAGGAAATTTGTATGTCAGCGCTGTAACTGTAGATTCAGCGCGCATCCTCAAACGGTTGCGTACAGCTCCGAAAGGACGCGGTTACCGTATTCGTAAACGTTCAAATCATGTAACGTTATTTGTTGATTCTATGGATATTAACGTAAAACAAGACTAAAGCGATGGGACAAAAAACTAATCCGATAAGTAATCGTTTAGGAATTATTCGTGGCTGGGACTCTAACTGGTATGGTGGCAACGATTATGGTGACATCTTGTTGGAGGACAACAAAATTAGAAAATATCTCAATGCACGTCTTGCCAAAGCCAGCCTTTCAAGAATTGTTATTGAGCGTACCTTAAAACTCGTTACCATCACTATCTGTTCCGCCCGTCCGGGTAAAATTTTCGGAATGGGAGGTCAGGATGCGGACAAACTCAAAGAGGAATTGAAGAAAATTACAGATAAGGAGATTCAACTCAATATCTTTGAGGTAAAACGTCCCGATTTGGATGCCCAAATTGTTGCGCAGAGTGTTGCCCGTCAAGTTGAAGGTAAGTTTGCCTACCGCCGTGCTGTGAAGATGGCAATCGCCTCTTCGATGCGTGCCGGCGCAGAGGGCATTAAAATTCAGGTGTCAGGTCGTTTGAATGGCGCGGAAATAGCCCGTTCAGAGATGTACAAAGAAGGACGTACTCCGTTGCATACATTCCGTGCCGACATTGATTATTGTACTGCTGAAGCGCTTACAAAAGTCGGACTGATTGGTATTAAAGTGTGGATTTGTCGTGGAGAAATATACGACAAACGCGATTTATCACCTCAATTTGCAGTGTACAAGGAAAGTAATACGCGCGGCGCAGGCGGTCAAAGATCGGAACGCGGCGATCGTAAGGGATTTAGAAGAAAAAAGTAAGTTGAACGAATTTGAATAAGTAAAATCATGTTACAACCTAAAAAAACAAAATTCAGAAGGCAACAGAAAGGTCGTATGAAAGGTATTGCCCAGCGCGGCAACACATTGTCATTCGGTTCGTTTGGCATTAAATCATTGCAATCGAAATGGATAACCGGTCGTCAAATTGAGGCGGCACGTATTGCCGTAACACGCTATATGCAACGTCAGGGTCAGGTTTGGATCCGCATTTTTCCGGATAAACCTATTACAAAAAAACCGGCTGAGGTTCGTATGGGTAAGGGAAAGGGCGCACCGGAAGGATTTGTTGCTCCCGTTACGCCGGGGCGTATAATTATCGAAATCGAAGGTGTATCTTTTGAAGTGGCAAAAGAGGCATTACGTTTGGCAGCTCAGAAATTGCCTGTTACTACAAAATTTGTCGTTAGACACGACTATGATTATAACAATATTAATGCGTAAGAATTATGACAATCAAAGAAGTCAGAGAATTGACGGATAATGAAATCCGCGAGCGGTTGGATGTCGAAAGGGAACAGTTCCTTCGGCTGAGACTTAATCACAGTATCACCCCGTTGGATAATCCCTCTCAACTTCGGGTAGCCCGTAAAACAATTGCTCGTTTGATTACCGAGTTGCACGCAAGAGAACTCAAACAACAATAATGTATATCCAAATGGAAACAAGAAATTTAAGGAAAGAGAGAATCGGTGTTGTTTTCAGCAATAAGATGGATAAGTCCATTACTGTTGCTGTGAAATGGAAAGAGAAACACCCCATGTATGGAAAATTTGTCAATAAAACAAAGAAATTTCACGTGCATGACGAGAAAAATGAGTGTAATATAGGTGATACGGTGCGTATTATGGAAACCCGTCCGTTGAGTAAAACTAAACGCTGGCGGTTGGTTGAAATTATAGAAAGAGCTAAATAATTATGATACAACAAGAATCAAGACTCAGAGTTGCTGATAATAGTGGCGCAAAAGAGGTGCTTTGTATCCGTGTTTTAGGCGGTACGAGTAAACGATATGCTACTATCGGCGACGTGATTGTGGTGGCAGTGAAGAGCGCTATCCCGTCAGGTGACGTCAAAAAAGGCGCTGTTTCAAAGGCTATTATAGTGAGAACTAAAAAAGAGATTCGTCGTGCCGATGGGTCGTACATTCGTTTTGATGATAATGCGTGTGTATTGCTCAACAATGCCGGTGAAATTCGTGGAAGCCGTATTTTTGGACCCATAGCCCGTGAATTGCGTGCTACCAATATGAAAATTGTCTCTCTCGCGCCTGAAGTGCTTTAATAATCTCTAATACATTAAACTGATGAGTAAGTTACATATTAAGAAAGGCGACACCGTTTTTGTGAATGCGGGAGAAAGTAAAGGTAAGACCGGTCGCGTGCTCAGTGTCGAAGTTGAAAAACGACGCGCTTTCGTAGAGGGTGTTAACATGGTGTCGAAAAGCGCCAAGCCGAGCGCCCAAAACCCACAGGGTGGCGTTATCAAAAAAGAAGCCTCTATCCATATTTCCAACCTGAATGTCGTAGATCCGAAGTCAGGTAAGCCAACGCGCATTGGAAGAAAAATAGGCAAGGGAGGAAAATTAGTTCGCTATTCAAAAAGTTCAGGGGAGGAAATTAAATGAATACAATAACCCTCAAAAAAGACTATCAGGAACGTATCGTCCCTATTTTGACTAAAGAGTTTGGCTATACATCGGTGATGCAAGTGCCGGTGATTGAGAAGATAGTGTTGAACCAAGGGTTAGGAATAGCCACTGCCGATAAGAAAATTATCGACACTGCTATTGCCGAAATGTCGGCAATCACAGGACAAAAGGCTGTTGCTACCTATTCAAAAAAGGACATATCAAATTTCAAACTGCGTAAGAAAATGCCTATTGGCGTGCGTGTTACGTTGCGTCATCGGCAGATGTACGAGTTTTTGGAAAGACTGGTGCGTGTTGCACTGCCGCGTATTCGCGACTTTAGAGGTCTCGACAACAAGTTAGATGGACGAGGCAACTACACACTTGGTATTGACGAACAAATTATTTTTCCTGAAATCAATATTGACGCCGTCAATAAAATTTTGGGTATGAATATCACTTTCGTAACCAGCGCTAAAACAGATGAAGAAGGTTATGCACTGTTGCGCGAATTTGGATTGCCTTTTAAGAAAAATCAATAAAACGAGATACAATGGCAAAAGAATCAATGAAAGCCCGCGAGGTAAAACGCGCAAAACTGGTGGCTCGCTATGCTGAAAAACGCAAAAAACTGATTGCCGAAGGCAATTATGAGGCGTTACAGACATTACCCAAAAATGCGTCGGCTGTGCGATTGCATAACCGTTGCAAAATCACCGGTCGTCCCAAAGGATATATGCGTCAGTTTGGCGTTTCACGTATTCAATTTCGTGAAATGGCTTCTCAAGGCTTGATACCGGGAGTGAAAAAGGCGAGCTGGTAAGGCTTGGTCATTTGTGCAGTTATCAAAACTGACAGATTGATATAAACGATTAATTATTAACTAAATATTGTCCCGATTAGCGGGATCAATTTAAATTAGATTTTATGACAGATCCTATTGCAGATTATTTAACTCGATTAAGGAATGCTATCAGCGCTAACCATCGTGTGGTAGAAATTCCCGCGTCAAACCTCAAAAAGGATATTACAAAAGTTCTTTTGGAGAAGGGCTATATTCTGAACTACAAGTTCATTGAAGAAGGTCCTCGGGGCTCCATTAAAATAGCCCTGAAATATGATCCCATTAACAAAGTTAATGCGATAAAAAAGCTTATCCGCATATCAACGCCGGGTTTGCGTAAATACGTTGGCTATAAGGATATGCCACGTGTGCTGAATGGACTTGGCATTGCTATCCTTTCGACCTCGCAGGGCGTTATGACCGATAAGGAAGCTCGTGTGCAGAAAATTGGTGGAGAAGTTTTATGTTATATCTATTGATGAGGAGGAGCACAGCATGTCAAGAATAGGAAAATTACCCATTAACTTGCCACAAGGCGTAACTATCTCGTTAAAAGACAACGAGGTAATTGTGAAGGGACAGAAAGGAGAACTCAAACAGACTATTCATCCGAACATCACCGTAAAAGTTGAAAATGGTGTTTGTTCCGTTGAACGTCCGAATGACGAGCGTGAAAATCGAGCTATGCATGGCTTGTACCGTGCGCTGATTCAGAATATGGTGACCGGCGTGAGCGAAGGTTATAAGAAAACGCTTGAGCTTGTCGGGGTTGGTTACCGCGCTTCTTGCAATGGACAGATATTAGAGTTGGCTTTAGGCTATACGCATAACATCTTTTTGTCGTTGCCCAAAGAAGTAACCGTTTCAACGCTGTCGGAACGCAACCAGAACCCCTTGATTATTTTAGAAAGTTGCGATAAACAACTCATTGGACAGGTGTGCGCCAAGTTGCGCTCATTCCGTAAACCTGAACCTTACAAGGGTAAAGGTGTGAAATTCAAAGGAGAAGTTATTCGCAAAAAGGCGGGTAAAACAGCAGGTAAATAACTTTAAAACTATTTGAAATTATGTCTTTAAAATTAGATAGAAGATCCCGAATCAAGGCTCATATTCGTCATAGAATATCAGGCTCTGCCCAGAGACCGCGTTTAACGGTTTTCCGTAGTAACGCCCAAATTTATGCTCAGTTGATTGATGATGATGCCGATAAAACATTGGTTGCAGCATCGTCGCTGGGGATAAAAGAGAAAATGACTAAAAAAGAACAGGCTGCCAAGGTAGGAGAAGCCGTAGCCCAAAAAGCTCAAGAAGCAGGCATTGCAGAGGTTGTTTTCGACCGCAATGGCTATCTTTATCATGGAAGAGTAAAAGAATTGGCAGAAGCTGCCCGTAATGCAGGACTTAAATTTTAGATCGCTATGTCAGAAATTAAAAACAAAGTAAGAACAGCAAACGATTTGACGGAACTCACGGAGCGTTTGGTAGCTGTCAACCGTGTTACCAAAGTAACCAAGGGTGGACGTGCGTTCACATTCGCAGCAATTGTCGTGGTCGGCAATGGTAAAGGTTTAGTTGGTTGGGGATTAGGTAAAGCAGGTGAGGTTTCCGCTGCCACCGAAAAAGGGCACGAAGCCGCAAAGAAAAACTTTATCAAGGTGCCTATCCACAAAGGCACTATTCCGCACGAGCAATTTGCACGTTTTGGCGGAGCACAGATTTATTTGCAGCCTGCAGCTCCGGGTACCGGAGTGAAAGCGGGAGGCGCTATGCGTGCTGTGTTGGAGAGCGTCGGCATTACTGACGTGTTGGCAAAATCAAAAGGGTCATCGAACCCTCACAATTTGGTGAAAGCTACATTCAAAGCTCTGAGCGAGTTGCGTGATGTACACATGGTGGCTCAAAATCGCGGTATTTCGGTAGAAAAAGTATTTAAAGGTTAAAAGAAAAAAATTATGGCAACTATCAAAATCCAACAGGTAAAAAGCCGCATCAAATGTCCTGAGGTGCAAAAGCGTACGCTTGATGCACTTGGCTTGCACAAACTCAATGCCGTGGTAGAACACGAAGCCACACCCTCGATACTGGGAATGGTCAATAAAGTGAAACATCTGGTGAAGGTATTGTAAATGTAGAATCTAAAAAAATAGCTAAAGATATGAATTTGAGCAATATAACGCCCGCTGCCGGTTCCACAAGAACTAATAAACGTTTAGGACGCGGCGTGGCTTCCGGTAAGGGAGGCACCTCTACACGTGGACACAAAGGAGCAAAATCGCGTTCGGGTTATTCCCGTAAAATAGGTTTTGAAGGCGGACAGATGCCTTTACAACGGCGTTTGCCGAAGTTTGGGTTTAATCCCATTAATCGCGTTGAATATAAGGCGGTTAATCTGTCATCTCTGCAATTGTTGGCGGATGAAAAGAAAGAAAGTGTTCTCACCATCCAAACAATGATTAATGCAGGTATTATTACAAAAAAGCAGTTGGTAAAAATTCTTGCCAAAGGAACATTGACCAGCAAACTTGAGGTGGAAGCGCACGCTTTTTCAAAAGCGGCGGAAGCTGCCATCACAACAGTCGGTGGAAGTATTAAGGTCGTTAAACCTTGATGAAGGACGTGAAATCTTTCAAAATAGACAAGGTAATGTTAAAGACTGCATATACAAGTTGAACAAACAACATTTTGAGCCGACAGAAACCGATATACGGACGATGTCCAGGCGCAAAAAACGGTTAAATTGATAAATATATTTACGTATGAAACTGATAGAAACCCTAAAAAATATCTGGAAAATAGAAGATCTCCGTGCGAAACTCTTGACGACTATTTTGTTCATCTTGATTTATCGCTTCGGGTCATACGTTGTGCTTCCGGGTATTGATCCAAACTCGCTTGCAATGCTTAAATCGCAGACAAGCGGCGGCTTGCTGTCGTTGTTGGATATGTTCTCGGGAGGCGCTTTTTCTAATGCATCAATTTTTGCGCTTGGAATTATGCCGTATATTTCGGCGTCGATCGTGGTGCAGCTGCTTACAATAGCAGTGCCTTATTTTAAGAAGATGCAGCTTGAAGGTGAAAGCGGACGACGGAAAATGAACCAGATTACACGTTATCTGACGGTAGCCATTTTGCTTTTTCAAGGTCCATCCTATCTGGTGAATCTGAGTGTACAGCTACGGGCAGCAGGTGCAGCGATGCCTGCAGGATGGTGGTTCAGTTTTTCTTCGACCATCATTCTTTGCGCAGGCTCTATGTTTGTGATGTGGCTTGGAGAACGTATGACGGACAGAGGTATTGGCAACGGTATTTCAATGCTGATTATGATTGGTATCATTGCGCGTTTCCCCGCTGCCGTAACGCAGGAGTTAATCTCGCGTTTGAACGAAAACGGCGGTGGCGGTCTGGTTTTCTTCCTTGGTGAAATAGTCGTACTGCTCTTAGTGATTGCTGCCAGTATTCTGCTTGTACAAGGTACGCGCAAAGTGCCGGTACAGTATGCAAAACGTATTGCAGGCAATAAACAGTATGGTGGCGTGCGGCAATATTTACCGTTGAAAGTGAATGCAGCAGGTGTGATGCCTATCATTTTTGCGCAGGCAATTATGATGGTACCCATTATGTTGGCGGGATTTAATTCCGAATCGGGCAGTTTCTGGACACGTCTGATGTCTCCTTTTATGGATAATCACAGTTTTGGATATAATTTTGTATTCGCGCTGATGATTATAGCATTTACCTATTTTTATACTGCCATCACAATCAATCCGACTCAGATGGCAGAGGAGATGAAGCGAAACAACGGATTTATTCCGGGTGTGAAACCGGGCAAACAAACTGCCGAGTACATTGATACCATTATGTCGCGCATTACGCTTCCCGGTTCGTTTTTTCTGGCGCTCATTGCCATTATGCCCGCTTTTGCCGGTATATTCGGCATAACGCGCGAGTTTGCGCAGTTCTATGGCGGCACATCGTTGCTTATTCTGGTGGGAGTTGTCTTGGACACATTACAGCAGATTGAAAGCCACCTGTTGATGCGGCATTATGATGGACTGCTCAAATCAGGAGGACGTATCAAAGGACGTTCAGGATCTGTTGCGGCATATTGATTTATAGCAGATGATATACCTGAAAACGGCAGAAGAGATAGAATTGCTTCGTCTAAGCAATTTGTTGGTGAGTAAAACCCTGGCGACGCTGGCTCCGTTGGTGCAGCCCGGTGTTACCACTGCAAAATTAGACAGGGTTGCGGAAGAGTTTATCCGTTCTCACGGCGCTACTCCTGCTTTTAAAGGGTATAATGGATTTCCTTGTGCTGTTTGTACGTCTGTTAACGACCAAATTGTGCACGGGATTCCATCCGAAAAAGTAGTTCTTAAAGAGGGTGATATTGTTTCCATAGATATAGGAACGTTCCTCAATGGCTTTGTCGGTGATTCGGCGTACACTTTTTGCGTAGGTGAAGTAGCGCCCGAAGTAAGGCGTTTGTTGGAAGTTACCAAGGCTTCGCTTTTCGTAGGGATTGGTCAGGCTGTAGAAGGAAAACGTGTGGGCGATATTGGATATGCGGTGCAGAATCATTGTGAAGCAGCCGGTTATTCAATCGTACGCGAACTGGTTGGACACGGCGTAGGGCGTGTTATGCATGAATCGCCTGAAGTGCCGAATTATGGACGGCGAGGTTCGGGAGCGCTGTTAAAAACAGGTATGACAATCTGTATTGAGCCGATGGTTTGTATGGGTGCGCGAGACCTCATTTTTGAACAGGATGGCTGGACTACCCGTACACGCGACGGCAAATATGCTGCTCATTTTGAGCATGCGGTGGCTATAAATAGAGGCAAGGCAGATATTCTGTCTGATTTTTCTCTGATTGAAGCAGCTTTAGGTGAAAATATCATTGAATGATTCATCAATTTTATTACATATTTTATGGCAAAACAGTCGGCAATAGAACAGGATGGCACTATCGTAGAGGCTCTCTCGAATGCCATGTTTCGTGTTGAATTGGAAAATGGGCACGAAATTACCGCGCACATTTCGGGGAAAATGCGTATGCACTATATCCGTATTCTGCCGGGTGATCGTGTAAAAGTGGAAATGTCGCCTTATGATTTGACAAAGGGGCGTATTTCGTTTCGGTATAAATAAATTTTATAATATTTATCACAATGAAAGTAAGAGCATCAATTAAAAAGCGCAATGACGACTGTAAAATAGTTCGTCGTAAAGGACGCTTGTATGTTATTAACAAAAAAAATCCGAAGATGAAACAACGTCAAGGATAGTTTAAAAAAACAGTTTATGGCAATAAGAATTGTAGGAGTAGATTTACCCCAGAACAAACGTGGGGAAGTTGGATTGACTTATATCTACGGAATAGGTCGCAGCAGTGCACAAAAAATTTTAGCCGAAGCCGGTGTCAATTTTGACACAAAGGTTCAGGATTGGTCTGATGATCAGGCGGGTAAAATCCGTGAAATCATTGGCTCCAAATTTAAAGTTGAAGGCGAGCTTCGTTCAGAGGTGCAATTGAATATCAAACGCCTGATGGACATAGGTTGTTATAGAGGTGTGCGTCACCGGAATGGTTTGCCATTGCGCGGACAAAGCACCAAAAATAATGCGCGTACCCGCAAGGGCAAGAAAAAAACGGTTGCAAACAAGAAAAAAGCAACAAAGTAAGAAAGTAACCCTATAAAAAAATAAAAGTTGATATGGCTAAGAGAACAGTAACAACCAAGAAAAGGGTAGTGAAAATAGATGGCGTTGGGCAACTGCACGTACATTCATCGTTTAATAATATTATTGTAACGCTCGCTAATGGAGAAGGGCAGGTGATTTCGTGGTCTTCTGCCGGTAAGATGGGCTTTCGTGGCTCAAAGAAAAATACTCCGTATGCCGCTCAAATGGCAGCGCAGGATTGTGCCAAAGTGGCGTTTGATCTCGGGTTGCGCAAAGTGAAAGCTTTCGTAAAAGGACCGGGTAACGGACGCGAATCGGCAATTCGTACCGTACACGGCGCCGGAATTGAAGTTACTGAAATTATTGATGTTACGCCACTGCCGCATAATGGCTGTCGTCCTGCTAAACGCAGAAGAGTATAAACGGAATATTGAACGTAAAAAATAAAAGAACATGGCAAGATATATTGGACCAACTACAAAAATCGCAATAAAGTTTGGAGAGCCGATTTTTGGACCCGATAAGACGTTTAGTCGGAAGCAGAATAGTCCTCTGGGACAACGCGGAAAAATGCGCAGACGTAAAGAATCGGAGTACAGTACACAGCTCAAAGAGAAGCAGAAAGCGAAATATACTTACGGCGTATTGGAGAAACAGTTTCGTAACTTATTTAAAAAAGCGCAGTCGAAAAAAGGTATCACAGGCGAAATACTGTTGCAACAGCTTGAAAGTCGCCTTGACAACGTTGTTTTTCGGCTGGGTATTGCGCCAACCCGCGCTGCTGCACGTCAGCTGGTATCACACAAGCATATTACCGTCAATGGTAAGGTGGTGAATATCCCATCTTATGCTGTGAGACAGGGAGATGTGGTCGCTGTGCGTGAAAAAGATAAATCAATGTTGGTTGTTTCCGAAGCGCTCAGCGGATTTAATCACAGCAAATATCCATGGATGGAATGGGATTCCGCTTCACTGTCAGGCAAGTTTTTGTATGTGCCGGACCGTGCTGACATCCCCGAAAATATTAAGGAGCAACTTATTGTCGAACTGTATTCTAAATCTTAATGATATGGCGATATTAGCATTTCACAAACCGGAAAATGTCATTATGGTGGATGCCGGTGATTATTACGGGAAATTTGAATTTAGCCCTCTGGAACCCGGTTTCGGAATTACAATTGGTAACGCTTTACGTCGTATTCTGCTTTCATCGCTCGAAGGAAATGCCGTTACGGCAATTAAAATCAATGGTATTTCACATGAATACGAAACCATTGCCGGCGTCATTGATGATGTAACAAGCATTATTCTGAATCTCAAACAGATAAGGTTTAAAAGGCTGTCAAGTCAGGTAGAGAAGGAGACTGTGATAATCACCATTACGGGGAAGCATGCCTTTAAAGCTGGACATCTTAACGAGTCGTTGAGTGATTTCGAGGTTTTAAATCCTGAAGTTGTTATTTGTCGTATGGAACCGACGGCAAGTTTCACTATTGAAATTACGGTGGAAAATGGACGTGGTTATATGCCTGTTGAAGAGAACAGTAACTTGTCGTCTGATATTGGAATAATCGGCGTTGATGCCGTTTTTACGCCGATACGTAACGTGTCATATACCGTAGAACCCGAACGTGTGGAGCAAAAGACCGACTATGATAAACTTATTATGGCGATTTCTACAGACGGCTCAATTCATCCGAAAGATGCATTGAGAGATGCCGCTCGCATTTTGATACAGCATTTTGCCATCTTCTCAGACGGTACCATTTCACAGGAGATTGACGATCGACATATTGACGATGATTTTGACGAGGATTCATTGCGTATGAGGCAGATGCTCAAGACAAAACTGACCGACCTCGACCTTTCGGTGCGTGCGCTCAACTGTCTGAAAGCTGCCGATCTGGAGACGCTTGGCGATTTGTGCCGCATTACACGTGCGGAGTTGCTTAAATTCCGGAATTTCGGAAAGAAATCTCTAACCGAACTGGATGAAACTTTAGACAGACTGAACCTGTCATTTGGGATGAATCTTTCAAAATATAAATTAGAAAAAGACTAAACTGTAAAGATGAGACACAATAATAAATTCAATCATCTGGGGCGTACAGCCTCACATCGTGCCGCGCTTTTGTCGAATATGGCTTGTTCGCTTATCAAGCATAAGCGCATTTCCACAACAACGGCGAAAGCCAAAGCCTTGAGGCGTTATGTGGAACCGATCATCACAAAATCGAAGTTGGATACGACCCACTCACGGCGTATGGTTTTTAGTATGCTGAAAGATAAAACGGTGGTAGCAGAGCTTTTCCGTGATGTTGCTGCTAAAATTGGCAGTCGTCCGGGGGGTTATACTCGTATCTTGCGCACCGGATTTCGTCAGGGAGATGCTGCCGAAATGTGCATTATTGAGCTGGTTGATTACAACGAAAATATGTTGAAAGAGACCACCAAGAAAACTGTTACACGTACACGGCGCAGTAGAAAAAGCGCTGTTGCTGCAACTGAGGTAAATGAAGTGAAACCACTTCCTGTTGACGAACAGCCATCAGAGGATATCCCTGCCGCAGAGTACGTAACGGAAGAGCCATCTTCGACAGAGGAACCCGCTTCGGAAGAATAGAAGACGTTCAAGCGGAAATAAATAAAGCCATTGTTCTACGGAATTATGGCTTTGTTTGTTTGAAGACGATGCGAATAACCTTTTGTGCCGGAAACGAGAGTGGCTGTTCCAAAATGTTTTGGAACAGCCGCTCGTTACGTTGATTACCAACGTGAATTGAAGATTACGCAGGATGAATTGCCTCTGAAGGGCAGACATCGGCGCAGGTACCGCAGTCGGTACAAATATCAGGGTCAATCACATAAATATCATCGCCCTCTGAAATTGCTCCCGCTGGACATTCTCCAATACATGTGCCGCATGAAATGCAGTCATTATTAATTACATAAGCCATAAAGATAATTTTAAGTGTTTAGAATTTGTTAGCGGCACAAAGGTAGGTGATTTTCTGATGACAACCAAATATTTAGACATTTTTTTGCCAGAACAATTCGGATATGACGTATGATTGGACGTTGGACAAAATTTGTTTTCTCCTCTGTGTTTTTTTGCATATTTCGATTGATTCATTGGAGGAATCTTCAGTGAATAACGAATAGTGAATAACTAAACTCTAACCACTACACTCTAATAACTTAAAAAACTATTCGTTATTCACTAAAAAAGTATTACTTTTGCCGCCGTTATTGTACACATCTAAAATCAATACAAAACGATGCTTACATCTGGGATTCTATATTTACCATTTTTTCAGATTAGACGGTTCAATCGTCTAAAAGTAAGCTCGTTACAAAAGCCCCCCCCCGCATTTGCCTTAACTCCTTGTATTCAAGGGATTATCATTTATTAAAAACTTTTCGGTTACTGGTTATCAGCGCGAAGTCTTTTTGCGTTTTCTTGCCATATACATCTGTAACGGCAATCTTC